>CANJOB010000016.1 GCA_947475655.1 Caulobacterales bacterium
AAGGTCGTCTTCACCGCTTCGCGTATGCTCGGCGGCCGCGGCCGCGATGAGTCCTCCGCGCCCTTCCCCCGCTGAAACGATAGCGAGTCCGGTAGGAAGGCCAGGCACAGCACGCCGATCACGGCCGAGGCGCCGCCGCCGATCAGGAACGACGACTTCCAGCCGATGACCGGCATGAACCATGTGCCCGCGGCGCCGGCGGCTAGCACGCCGAAGGTGATGCCCGACCACATGGCGGTGACCAGTGTGGCGCGGTGCTTGGCGGGTACATGCTCGCTGGTCAGAGCCAGCAGCACCGGTTGCAGTCCGCCGACCCCCAGACCGACCACCAGCCGCAGCAGGATCAGCTGGTCGAGCGATTTCGCCCACGGGATCAGCAGGGAGGGTAGGGCCATCAGCATACAACAGGCGACCACGACCAGCCGGGCGCCAACCTTATCGGCCGCATAGCCGCAGGCCACCGCGCCGATCGCGGCCCCGACCAGGGTGGCGCTGAACACCGGCCCGAGCACGGTCTTGTCGGTGATGCCCCAATCGACGGTGATGTAGGGGGCGGCGTAGGAGATCAGATAGTTGTCGAAGCCGTCGATGAAAATGGCCAGAAAGCCGAGCACGACGCATAGGATCGAGGTCGCGGTGATCGCCGCCGGTCCGCCGGAGCGGCCTTCGTCTCCACTGGCGATCTGCATGGCTTTAAACCCCCGCCGTGTCGTCGACATCAGAACGAAAACGCCCGGCCGGCGTTAGCGCCGGCCGGGGAATTCAAACGTCGCTCGCCGCCTTAGAAGCTGAAGCGCATGCCCAGCTTGATGTTGCGGCCGATCACGTCATACGGGTTGCCGCCACGGATGATCAGAGTGGCGACCAGCGGCGGCTTCTTGTCGAACAGGTTCTCGACCACGCCGAACAGCTGAAGACGACGGCCTTCCGCCTGGATCAGGTCATAGCTGGTGTTGACGTGCCAGTAGAGCGCTTCGGGGAAAAGGTTCTTGTTGATGCTGTTGTTCGAGGCCGGGTTGTAGTTGGGGTCGTTCGGCCCGACGAAGGCGGTGCTGTACTTGATCGGTGTGGTGTACTTCGCGTTGATCGAGGTGCTGAAGCGGTTCAGCGCATAGTTGAAGGCGACATTCCACGACCACTCCGGAACGAACTGGCCAGCGGTGTCGTCGTCACGGCGCGTGCCGTCCGGCAGCGGCGAGATCGTGCGCAGGTCGTCGACGAAGGTGCCGAGGGCGCGGATGTCGAAACGGCCGGGAATACCGATCGCTTCGATCGGCGGACGGACCGAGAATTCGACGTCGACGCCGTTGGTCTTCAGGTTGTTCAGGTTGAACGGTTGGGTGCGGAAGGCGGAAAAGCCGATCGGCGAATTGTCCAGGTCGAAGAAGCGGGCGTACTCCGTCAGCTTGAACACGAAATAGCGGTCGGACAGTTCCTGGTCGGGAATCGCGGCGATCACGTCCTTGATGTCGATCCGATACATGTCGACCGAGAGGCGCGCGCCCCAGGCCCATTCCCACTTCGGCTGGAACACGATGCCGGCGGTGAAGGTGTCGGCGATTTCCGGCGTCAGGTCGGGGTTGGCGTTGCGGATCGTGCGGATCAGGCCCGACACGCCGGCGGCGCGGTTGATGATGGTGGCCGTGCCGGTCACGCCGCTCTGGTAGAGTTCGTTGAAGTTGGGCGCCCGGATGTCGCGCGAACGCGTGGCGCGCAGACGCACCATGTCGTTGACTTCCCAGGTGCCGCCGACCTTCCAGGTGGTGACGCCGCCGCTGGTCGAATAGTCGGTGCGGCGGGCCGCGCCGTTGACGTCAAGCGCCTGGATGAAGGGCAGGTCCTTCAACAGCGGAACGCCGACTTCGCCGTAGAATTCTTTCACCTTGATCTTGGCCGCGTAGGACACCGCGTTCTCGTTGACCAGGTAAAGCGGCGCCGAGTTGTAGCCCGCCACCGAGTCGTCGTCGTAGTGGCGGTATTCGCCGCCGAACGCGACCGAAACCTTGCCGGCGGGCAGTTCGAACGGCTCCCCGGTGATGTTGCCCTGCAGCGACTGCTGCTTCAGGGTTTCGTCGGTCTGGGCCGTGCCCTGGATGTAGCGCAGCGCTTCCGGCGACGCGTTCCTGGTGCCGAACGGATTGTACGGCACGCAGCCCGATTCCAGGTTCTGCAGGTAGGCGGTGCGCGCGGTCGGGTTGGCGGTGGTGAAGTTCGGATTGGTGGCCGACGGTCCGCAGGCGATGGTGCCGTTCGCGTTCCGCACGGCGTAGACGGACGCGTAGTAGTTGGCGGCCTTGGGCGTGCTGAGGAACTGCTGGTGGCGGTGCACTATGCCGTACTGATAGTTGGCGTTCCACGCCCAGCCTTCAGTGATCTTTCCATCGATGCCGGTGACGAAGTTGGTCTGGTCCAGCTTGTTGCCGTTGGTCCAGCCCGGGAATTCGGAGTTCATCGACACCAGTTTGCTGATGGTGATGGACTGCAGGTTCTGCGCGGTCATCGCCGCCAGCACCGAGGCCGGCAGATAGGGGTTGTCGCGGTTGATGATGACGTTGGTCGGGCTGAAGCCGATCGTCTCGCCGCCGACCTGGTTGAGCGTGGCGTAATTGAGGAAGGCGTAGGCCTTCATGTCCGGCGTGATTTCGTACTCGACCCGGGCGGCGGCGGCGAAGCGCTTGTAGGGGTACTTCAGCTCGTTGGCGCCGTGTTCGCTATTGCCGTAGCTGGCCTGGGTCGGCGAGTACATTTCGGTCGCGCCGGCGATCGGGCCGATCGGCAGCTGGTAGGGATTGCCGTTCAGGTCGAACGCCGTGCCCTTCAGCGGGCCGGAGTTGATCACGCCGCCGACCGAGTTGTTCGACATCTCGACGTAGTCGGAGAAGATCTGCGACGGCAGGCCGGCCGCGCGGGTGGCGGGCAGGGCGAACAGGCCCGGCTCGCGGCGGCCCCATTCGCGGCTGTAGATCGTCCCCATGCCCTTGTTCTCGTTGAAGTCACCGCCGATCACCAAGTGCAGCTTGTCGTCCATGAACGACTTGCCGAAGCCGAGGCTGAACAGCGTCTCCTTGTTGTCGTTGTGGATCGACTGGCCGGCCTGGACCGTGCCGCTGATCCCATCCATGCGCTTCTTCAGGATTAGGTTGACGACGCCGGCCACGGCGTCCGAGCCGTAGGCCGCCGAGGCGCCGCCGGTGACGATCTCGGTCCGCTCGATCATGGTGGCGGGGAGGGAGTTGGTGTCGAACACCAGGGTGCTGTTGGTCCCGCCCGGACGCACGCCGTCGACCAGGGTCAGGGTGCGGACAGGCGTCAGGCCGCGCAGATCGAGCAGGGCCTGGCCGCCGGTGCGGAAGCCCAGGGTGTTGTTATTCGGACCGCTGGTGTTGCGGAACACGGGGATGTCGCGGGTCAGGTCGTACACCGTGGTGGCGGCGCGGGCTTCGAGCTGGGCGGCGCCCAGCACGGTGACCGGGGTGGGGGCGGAAAAGCCGGTGGCCAGACGGGAGCCGGTGACGATCACTTCTTCGACCGCCGCGCTGGCGGCTGTGTCCTGGGCCTGCGCCACACCTGCGAGCAGCATGGTCGCGGCGGAAACGGTGGCGAACAGCCCCGCGGAACGGATCTTCATAGTCGGTCTCCCCAATCTCGGTTTTTTGCTTTTAAGGCGCAGATATCTTGGAAAATAAGGTGGCCGGCCGGCGCTTGGCGATGACATGGCAAGAACGGTCGCGCCTCGACTCCCTTTCACCGCTTCGGGTCTTCAAGACCCCGTGCAGACTATTTTTTAGGCGTTACGCGCTACCAGCCAGGACCAAGATCGTCAAATAAACATCTATTTCGCGCCGTAAAAAGGATATTATGGCGGCGCTTCTGCCACAGTCCGCCGGTCCTTTACAGCCCCCCCCTACCCCAGCTTGAACAGCTTCATGGCGTTGAGACGGCCGATCTTTAGGCGGTCGTTTTCGCTGATGGAGCAGGCGTCGAACCAGTTGGCGGCGTGGTCGATGTTCTCGAACGGCCAGTCGGCGGAGAACATGATCTTGTCCGAAGAAATCTCCATCATGGCGTCGACCAGGCTCTGGGTGCGGAAGTTGCCCGAGGTGGTGATGTAGAAGTTCTCGTTGAAGTAGTCGGCCATCTTGCGCTTGGCCGCATGGCGCTTGGGTCCGGTCATCCAGCCGTTGCGGTGGTCGACCCGCCACATGCTGTAGGGCAGGCCCTCGCCCATGTGGCCGATGACGATCCGCAAGGATGGGTGGTCGTCGAACAGGCCGCTGCCCATCAGGCGAAGCGCGTGCACCGCCGTCTCCTGCCCGAACGCCCAGGTCGGGCCCATCAGCCAGCCGTGGTCCTGGTAGATGCGGCTATCGACCGGCATCGGGTTGCGCGGGTGCAGGTAAAAGGGAACGTCCAGCTGCGCCAAGGCGGCCCAGAACGGCCGATACTGCGCCTCGTCGTAGTAGGCGGTGGTCGCCTCGTCCCCGACCTGGGAGAAGCCGTTGACCAGGGCGCCGACGAAGCCAAGGTCGCTCACGCAGCGCCGCAGCTCATCGACGGCCATATCCGGGTCCTGCAGCGGCAGGGCGGCGAAACCGCGAAAGCGGTCGGGCCGCTTGGCGATCTCCTCGGCGAGATAGTCATTGGCTTGGCGCGACAGCTCATTAGCCTTCTTCGCGTCCGGCACGGCCTGCACCGCCGGGGCGTTCAGCGACAGGATCATGATCTCGACCCCGTGAGCGTCCATCTCCCGCAGGCGGCGGTCCTGAATGTCCAGCAGGCGGCCCTTTATCTCATTCCAATCGCTCTCCTCCTGAAAGAACACCGCCGAATCCATCAGCGTGTCCGCCATGGCGAAATGTTCTTCGAGCGCGACCTTACCCTGCACGTTTCTACTCCATGACGCCGCCGGTCATCCGGTCGGCCAAGCTGACCTCAGGCGGCTTGGCCTTCGGCCTCGTAATTGTGGACGAAATCGTCTGGAACGGGCGGCCCCCAGCTGGCCATGGCGTCTTCCATTCCGTAGATGGTCGGCGTCCACAGCTCGTAGTCGTCGATGTGGTCCATGTCGGAATAGTACTCGAACCACGAACCCCAGGGGTCCTGGATGTAGTGGAAGAAATTGGAGCCTATGGTGTGGCGGCCAAAGCCCCAGTCGCCGCGCCCCGTCTTCGCCAGCAGCGCCCGTCCGCCGCGGCCGACCTCGTCGGGATCGGCCACCATGAAGCTGGTATGATGAAAGCCGATATCGGGGGACTTGGCGAAGGCCACCACATGGTGATCGCTGTCCTTGCGCGCGCAGCAGAAGGCGACGATGTCCTGCGCCCTGTCGGCCAGACCCATGCCTAGGGCGTCGACCATGAAGGCGACGCTACCGAGTACGTCCGGCGTGAACACCAGGATGTGCCCGAGCTTCAAGGGTTTGGCCGGCGGATAGGTCAAGACGGGCAGCACGGCCGAGCGGCGCGTTCTGACCAACCGTCCCGGCGCGTTGATCTCGAACAGGGGCGCGGGCGCGAGTTCGTCGTCCTTGGGCTGGTCGACGAGATGGATCAACATACCATGCGGGTCGCGCACCCACAGGCCGCCGCCTTCAAAGCCCGATGGAGCCTCGACGACCTGTCCGCCGGCGGGCGGCGTGCGGGCGGCGATGTCCTCGAGCTGGTCCGCCCGCAGCGAGATGTGGTGGAGCCGCTTCTTCGCGGCGCCTCCGATCAGCATGATGGAGTCCCGCGTCTGGCCCTGGCAGCGGACATGGGCGACGGCGCCGTCGCTTTCCACCGAAAATCCGGCATCGGTGTAGAACTTGATCCCATCGTCGAGCGAGGGGACTTCCAGCGTTACGGAGAGAGGACCAAGGACTGGCATTTGAAACCTTCCTCTTTTGCGATCAGGATTACTTGGGAAGCCTGGGTGGAACGACGGTGTTCTCGATCACGCCGACGCCGTCGATCTCGCAGCGCACGACGTCGCCCGGCTTCAGGAAGCGCGGCGGATTCAGCGCCACGCCGACGCCCTCCGGCGTTCCGGTGGCGATCAGGTCGCCCGAGTCCAGGGTGAAGGCCGTCGACAGATAGGCGATCTGTTGCCAGATGTTGTGGATCATCTCGCGCGTATTGCTCTGCTGCCGCCGCTCGCCGTTCACCAGGCAGCGCAGATCCAGATTGTGCGGATCGGCGATCTCGTCGGCGGTGACGATCCAGGGTCCGATCGGCCCGTGGGTGTCGAAAGACTTGCCGATGGTGAAGGTCGACGTGTGGAACTGCCAGTCGCGCGCCGAGACATCGTTGGCGACGAAATAGCCGAACACGTGGTCCTTCGCGGTTGCTTCGGTGGCGTACTTGGCCGGCGCGCCGATCACGACGCCCAGTTCGACTTCGTAGTCCAGCTGTTCGGTCACGCCCGGATCGATGGCGTCATAGGGGCCGGATACGCATGAGGTTTGCTTGTTGAACCAAAGCTGCTTGTCCGCGGGCTTCGTCTGACCAATGGCGGCCGACTCTTCCAGGTGCTTGCGGTAGTTCATGCCGATGGCCAGGTACTTGCCGGGCCGCTCCAGCGGCGCCAGCAGGCGGGCATCCGCCAGAGCCAGGGCTGGCTTGGCCGAAGCGATGTGCTGCTCGATCCGCCGCAGAGCTTCCGCGCCGCCGGCGACAATGGACTGCATGGTCGGATAGTCGGATTTAAGCACATCAAGGGCCACGATCTGATCGCCCAACAGCACCCCAAGCCTGGGGGCCACGCCGTCCTCGAAACGCAACAGTCTCATGCATTCCTCGCCTGGACCCGCTCAATGAGCGCAGTCTCCTTTTGCAGTCTAATTGCCATTTTAGATTTTTCTCGGCAATATATCTTTTATGCTAAGCTCCGCCGAAGTCACGGAAACAGCACCGGGTTTTCCACGCAGCCAGACCAGCGCCGCCTATATCCGTCTGCGGCGGGACATACTGGCCGGCGTCTTCGCCCCTGGCGAGAAGCTCAAGATCGCCGACCTCGCCGCCGCAGTCGAAGTCAGCCCGGGCGCCATCCGTGAGGCCCTGTCGCGCCTGGTGCCCGATCAGCTGGTGGTGTCGCGCGATCAGAAGGGCTTTGTCGTCGCGCCCCTGTCCATTGAGGACCTGGAAGACCTGACCAACCTGCGCTGCGACGTCGAGGCGATCGCCCTGCGCCGCTCCGTCGCCCTGGGCGACGACGGCTGGGAGGCGGCCGTGCTGGCGGCGGCCCACCGGCTGCGCCGGACCGAGATCAAATCGGCCACCTACCGGGCCCTGACGCCGGAATGGGTCGAGCGCCACGCGGCCTTCCATGCCGCGCTCGTCAGCGCCTGTGGCAGCCGCCGGCTGAAAGAGCTCCATGCCCAACTGTATCAGCAGTCCGAGCGGTATCGCGGGCTCTCCTTCCACGTCGAGGGCGAGGAAGATGAAGCGGGCGGGCGGGACATCGTCGGTGAACACCAGCTTCTAGTCGACGCCGCGCTGGACAGGGACGCCGACCGCCTGGTCGATCTCGCCGTCGGCCACCTGCGGCAGACGACGGCGCGGATCGTCAAGATGGCGCAGACGCTTCCGCAGCTCAAACCGGCTTAGGCACCCGCTGGCGGCCGTTCAGGTCGCCTGCAGATGCTTGAACATGTGCCGGCGCGCATCCTCGTCCATCTCCGCCTTGAACGGATAGGCGTCCTTCAGCGCCACGGCGCGTTGGGCGGCGGGCCGGGCGCTGATCTCGTCGAATAGCCGCTTCAGGTTGGGAAACCTCGCGCAGGCGTCGTCGCCGAGGATGAACGGAAGCATGCGCGCCCAGCTCCAGACCGCCATGTCGACGATGCCGTAGGCGTCGCCCACCATATAACGGCGGCCCTTCAGGTGGGCGTCGATCACGCTGAAGTGGCGGCCTGACTCGAACTGGTAGCGGTCGTTCGCGTAAGGCACCTTCTCCGGCGCGAAGTGCTTGAAGTGCACCGCCTGGCCCGAGAACGGCCCAAGGCCGGTGGCGACGAGCATCAGCCAGGACAGCAGCTCGGCCCGGTTGGCGGCGCCCGGGGCGGGAAGAAACCTGCCGGTCTTCTCGGCCAGGTAAAGCAGGATCGCGTTGCTGTCGAAAACGACCACGCCGTCGTCGTCGATCGCCGGCACCTTGGCGTTGGGGTTGATGGCCAGGAACTGCGGATCGAACTGCTGCCCCCGGCGCGTGTCGATCGGCACGGGTTCGTAGAAGACGCCCGCCTCCTCAAGGAACAGCGCGACCTTCGTCGGGTTCGGCGAACCGTTGAAATAGAATTTCATCGTAATCCCTCAGGCAGGTTGCGGCCAAAAATCCCGCCGGCTTGCACCGGCGGGAGGAGTTGGGAAGACGCGGCATAGCCTTTGCCGCTCAAGGTTGACCGCGCGGCCTCCCGCGTCTGGCGAATGCGGAGATGGTCCGGCGCGGTCAATGGGCTAGCGCCTTGCGGTGGCGCAGCAGCGGGGTCAGGGCGCTGTCGGCGACGCGCTGCAGCCGTTCCCTGTCGGGATCAAGCCGGGCCAGCACGCGGATGGTCACCATGGCGCTGAACAGGGACTGTTCCAGGGCGGCGAGGTCGATCCCGGCGCCGGCCAGATCCAGGCGGCGAAGCTGGATGTGGAAAAAAGCTTCGATCTCGCCGAAACACCGGCGCACGAACTCGAGAGCCGCGGGCGGGACAGTCGCGCCGTCCAGCGCCGTGTTGACCAGCATGCAGCCGCACCGCGCCTCGTCCTTGACCGAGAGGTCGATCAGTTCGTCGAGGTAGCCGGTGATGGCCCTGGCGGGATCGGCCAGGGCCGAAAGCCGCGCCAGGCGTCGCGTCATGCCCTCCTCGGCATATCGGTGCAGGGCCTCGACAAACAGCCCGTCCTTGTCGGTGAAGCGGTTGTAGAGCGCAGCCGCGCCCAGGCCCGTCGCCTGCGACAGCTCCCGCACCGAGGTGGCGGCATAGCCCCGCCGCCAGAACACCGTCAGCGCCCGGTCGAGCACCAGGCCGTCTTCGAGCAAACGCGGACGTGGCATGGCGGCGACTCTCCTCAGCGGCCTTTATATTGGAACGATCGTTCCACATCAAGCCGTTGGCGGGGCGGGAGACTTGGCCGACAACAATTCCGTCATCGCTCATCTGAAAGGATTCGCCCTTGGGCTACGAGATATCCCTGACCGGGCGCACAGTCCTGATCACCGGCGCGTCCTCGGGCCTGGGCAAGAACTTCGCCAAGGCCTGCGTCGGCGCCGGCGCCCGCGTCGCCCTCGCCGCCCGCCGCAGCAGCCGCCTCGAGGCCCTGGTGGCGGAGATCAGCGCGGCCGGCGGGACCGCCGTCGCGGTCGCCATGGACGTGCTGGACGCCGCGTCGGTGGAGGCCGGCTTCGACGCAGCCCAGGCCGCCCTCGGCCCCATCGACACGGTGATCGCCAACGCCGGCGTCTCCCGCCCCGGTCCGGTGATCGACATGCCGGTCGAGGCCTTCGACGAAACCATCGCCGTCAACCTGCGCGGCGCCTTTCTCACCGCCCGCGAGGCCGGCAAGCGCATGATCGCCGGCGGCTCGCGCGAGACCGGGCGCGGCCGGGTGGTGCTGATCGCCTCCATCGCCGCCCAAACCCCACTGGCGGGGCTGGTGGCCTACTGCGCCTCCAAGGCCGGGGTTTCGATGATGGGCCGCGCCCTGGCCCGCGAGTGGGTGACCCGCGGCGTCAACGTCAATATGATCTGCCCCGGCTACATTGAGACCGAGATCAACGCCGACTGGTTCCAGAGCGAGGGCGGCAAACGCCAGGTGCAGGGCTTCCCGCGCAAACGGCTGATGCGCGAGGACGACCTCAACGCCCTGGTGCTCTACCTCTGCTCGGACGCCTCGCGCACCATCACCGGCTCGGTCTTTAACATCGATGACGGGCAGACCGGATAAGGCTGACGGTCGGCGTCGATCGCAAGCTGGACTGTTGTGTTGCCGCCAGCCGGATGCATAGCTGCCTCTTCCCTTCTTAAGGATCAGGTCATGGCGGCAGCAGCTCCTCCGGCAGAAGAACAGGGCGGCAAGTGGGACCGGTCCTACGAGGTCCGCGCCGTCCTTCTGCTGACCCTCGCCTTCGGCCTGGTCGGGCTGGACCGCTGGATCCTGCCGCCCCTGTTCGCCGCCCAGATGGGCGAGCAGCTCGGCCTGACTCCCGCCGACCTCGGCAACCTCGTCGGAGCGCTGGGCGTCGCCTGGGGCGTTTCCGCCATCTTCCTGGGGGCCCTGTCGGACCGCGTCGGCCGGCGCAAGGTGCTGGTTCCGGCCGTGCTGCTGTTCTCCCTGATGTCAGTCCTGAGCGGCATGGTGACCACACTGCTCGGCCTGATGCTGGTGCGGATCGTCATGGGCGTGGCCGAGGGCGCCGTGGCGCCGACCGGCGTGGCCACCGCGGTGGAAGCGTCACACCCGAGGCGGCGCGGATTCAACAATGGCCTGTTCCAGTCGGCCTTCGCCCTGCTCGGCCTGGCGCTGGCGCCGATCCTGGCCACCCAGCTCCTGAAGGTGACCACCTGGCCCTATGTGTTCATGGTCGTGTCCGTTCCGGGCTTCATCGTCGCCGCCCTACTGTGGATCACGATCCGCGATCCCATGACCATGCTTACCGCCCGCGCCGCGCCCGCCGCACCGCTGCGGGCGATCTTCAGCCACCGCAACGTGCCGCTGGCCATGTTCGCCCTGCTGTGCGCGATGAGCGGCATCTTCGTCATCAGCGCCATGATGCCCAGCTACCTGACCGGCCCGGCCAGCTATCTTAAGCTCTCCGTCGAGCAGATGGGGTTCGTCACCTCGGCCATCGGCTTTGGCGGTTTCCTCGGGCTGTTCGGAGGGCCGGCCCTGTCGGACCGTTTCGGCCGCCGGAACATGGCGGTGGCGGCCTTCGTCTTCTCCGCCGTCTTCCTGTGGCTGTTCCTGCAGACCGGGGCGGACCGGCAGGTCCTGCTGTTCGTGTTCCTGTTCTTCGCGGCCCTGGCCAATTTCGCCGCCCTAGGCCTGATCGCGGGACCAATCGCCGCCGAGGCCGCGCCGCTCGGACTGATGTCGTCGGTCGCCGGCATCGTCATCGGCGCCGGGGAGATTTTCGGCGGCGGGGTCGCTCCCGCCATCGCCGGCAACATCGCCCAGGCCTTCGGCATCCAGTACACGCTCTGGTTCGCCATGGGCGGCCAGCTGCTCGGGATCGCCGTCGCCCTTTTCTTCCGCGAGACCGCGCCGCGCTTCGCCAGGGTCGACGAAACCGCCTAGCTCCGGGCGGTCCGCTGCCCATGCTGGTCGCGCAGGGTTTTCTTGTCGATCTTGCCGGTGGCCGTCATGGGCACGATATCGAACACCACGTCATCCGGCGTCCACCATTTGGCGATGCGGGGGACAAGGTATTCAAACATCTGCTCGCGGGTGACGGTCACGCCCTCATGGGTCTCGACAATCAGCAGAGGACGTTCCTCCCACTTGGGATGCGGAATGCCGATGACGGCGGCGATCTTCACCCCCGGACAGCCGACGGCAATGTTCTCCAGGTCGATCGAACTGATCCATTCCCCGCCGGATTTGATCACGTCCTTGGTGCGGTCGGTGATGCGCATGAATCCGTATTCGTCGAGGGTGGCGACATCGCCGGTGTCGAACCAGCCGTCGTCCATCACCGCATCCTTATCGGCGCGGAAGTAGCGCTGGACAGTCCACGGCCCGCGCACCTGCAGGGCGCCGGCGGTGACGCCGTCACGCGGCGTGTCGGCCCCGTTCTCATCCACGGTGCGCAGTTCGATGCCGAACTGCAGCCGGCCCTGGCGGGTCCAGATCACCTCGTTCATCGCCTCTTCGCCCTGGTAGGCGAGTTTCGGTGTCGGAGTCGCCACCACGCCCAGCGGGCAGGTCTCGGTCATGCCCCACAGCTGAAGCACCTCGACCCCATACTTTTGGCTGAAGGTCTCGGCCATGACGCGCGGCACGGCCGATCCGGCGATGGTCATGCGCTTGAGCGGGCCGGTGGTCTGTCCGGCTTTGGCCAGGTAGTCGAGGTACATGGTCCAGATGGTCGGCACCCCGCCGGTGAAGGTCACGCCCTCGCCGACGATCAGTTCGTGCAGGCTGGCGCCGTCCATCTTGTCGGCCGGCAGCACCATCTTCGCCCCGCACAGCGGCGCCACGAACGGCAGGCCCCAGGCGGTGGCGTGGTAGAGCGACGAGCAGGGCATCACCACGTCGAAGGCGGTGAAACCGAACGCGCTGTTCAGCCCCGCTGACATGGCATGCAGCACCACCGCGCGGTGGCTGTAGAGCACACCCTTGGGATCGCCCGTCGTGCCGGAGGTATAGCAGAGGAAGGCGCCGGCGTTCTCGTCGAACACCGGCCATTCCAGCCCGTCCTCCTCGGCGGAGAGCATGGTCTCGTAGCAGAGGGCGCCGACCGCGTTGTCGGGGACCTGGTCCTCGTCGCACAGCACGACGAAGGTCTTCACCGTGGTCAGCAGCGGCGCCACCCGCTCCACCGTCGCCAGCATGTTCTTCTCGAACAGCAGGATGGTGCTTTCCGCGTGGTTGATGGTGTAGGCGATCTGCTGGTCGAACAGGCGCGGGTTGGCGGTGTGCAGCACCGACCCCACGCCGGTGACGGCATAGAACAGTTCAAGATGGCGGTGGGTGTTCCAGCCGAGCGAACTGACCCGGTCGTCCGAGGTCATGCCCAGCTTGGTCAGCGCCTTGGCGGCGCGTTCGGCGCGGCGCGCCAGCCCGGCATAGTCGTAGCGCCAGAGCGGACCGTCGATCTGCCGCGAGACGATCTCGCGGTCGCCGTGCGCCGTCGCGGCGTAGTTGAGGATGGAGGATATCTGCAGCGGAACCGGCTGCATCAGGCCCTGGATCATCTCGTCTCCCCTTCCTCGCCAGTTACCACCTGCGCCCGGCGCCTGCTATTGCAATATGGAGGGTCTGCTGGCGTGCTTTTGCATTCGCGGAGCGGCTTTCAGGCCCCTGCCCAGGATGTGACCGTGAACAGGTACTTCGACGATATCGAGACCGGCGAGGTCTGGACCAGCCGCTTCGTTGAACTGAGCGAGGAGGAGATCATTGTCTTCGGCCGCCAGTACGACCCGCAGTTCTTCCATGTCGACCCGGTCGCCGCCGCCAAGGGGCCGTTCGGCTCGATCGTCGCCAGCGGCTGGCAGCTGACGTCCATCGCCATGCGGGAGATGATCCTGGGCAAGCCGGACGGCGACACCCCGATCGTCGGCATTGGCGCGGACGAAATCCGCTGGCTCCGGCCCGTGCGCGCGGGCGTCCGCTTCGCCGTAAGGCGCGAGATCGTCAGCAAGAAGGCCTCCGCCTCCCGGCCCGACCGAGGCACGGTCAAGTCCGCCTTCGCCCTGATCGACGAGGCCGGGACCCCCCTGATGACCTTCACCACCCTGACCATCATCCCCTGCCGCCCGGCCGGCGGCGGCGCCTAGGCGAAGGGCGGGTGCGACGAAAAACCCCGCCGGTTGAGTACGATCGGTTAATCGGCGGGCGTTAAAACCCCTGACGACCTTGCGTCAGCCTAGGGGCAGCCGACCGTCAATGCGCAGCTTCAAAGCCACGCTTTTGCGCCTCCTGTTCTTGCCCGGAGACAGCGTTTGGACCGTGCTGGCCTGGCTGGGAACGGCCCTGGCCGTGGGCGGCGCCGTGGCGGGGACCCTGCCTCCGCTGGCCGCGGGCTTGGCCCTTACCGCCGCTTCCGCGATCATGATTCTCGTGCTCTACCGCCAGGTCAAGGCTGTGCGCCTGGCCCGCAGTCTCTACCGGGACAGGGGCGCGCGGCATGGGCTGCTGGAGACCCTGCGCCACATCGCGCTGCAGTTGGACGGCTACGACCACAGGGCCTCGAAAAGCCATCCCGTCACCGGCCTGCCGACCCGGGAACACCTGGCCGAGCAGATCGGCGCCGACCTGGCGTCCCCGGCCGGGCCCCATGTCCTCGGCGGGGTGCGTTTCATTGATTTCGACCGCCTGGCGGCCTTCGACCTGGCCGCCGCCAACGCCGCCCTGGCCGGTTTCGCCGCCCGGCTGAAGGCTTCCGCCAAGGCCGACCACACCATCGGCCAGATCGACCGCGATTGTTTCGCCGTCTGGTTCCGCAACGGCGGCGACACCGAGGCCGCCACCGCCGAGTTCCGCGCCTGATCTATGTCGCCAGCCAGGACCTGGTGCAGAACGGCGCGGTGATATCCCCCACGGTGGAGGCCGCTGCGGTCTGCTTCCCCGATGACGGTCCTGACGCCGCCCACCTGTTCGTCCGCCTCACCGCCGCCCTGAACCGGGCCGAGCCCGCCGCCGGCGGAGAGGTGCGCCTCAACGTCCCCCTGTCCACCGAGGCTGCGCGCGAGCAGTTCATGCTGGAGCAGGACCTGACCCGGGCCATCGACGAAGGCCAGTTGAAGATGGTCTTCCAGCCAGTGGTCGATCTTTCGCAAGGCCGGCTTATCGGCGCCGAAGCCCTGCTGCGCTGGGATCATCCGGTGCTTGGGCCGATTTCCCCGGGGCGGTTCATCCCGATCGTCGAGGCGACAGGCATGAGCGACCGCTACGGCCTGTGGGTGCTGAACGCCGCCTGCCGCGAGGCCCGCCTGTGGCAGGACGAGGGCCTCACCGGCATGAAGGTCGCCGTCAACCTTTCGGCCCGCCAGCTGACCGACCCGAACCTCAAGGACAAGTTGGAACGCACCCTGCAGCGCCACGACCTCGACCCCAAGGCGCTGGAACTGGAACTGACCGAGACGGCCGCCATGGCCGACGCCGAGCGGACCTTCGAACTGTTCGGGGCGCTGCGCGAGACCGGCATCAGCCTGGCTATCGACGACTTCGGCAGCGGCTATTCCAGCCTGAGCTACCTGAAGAACCTGCCGTTCGACAAGTTGAAGATCGACCGCGAGTTCGTCACCGACATCGACAGCCGGCGCGACAGCCGCGCCATCTGCCGGGCCCTGATCGAACTGGGCCGGGGCCTGGACCTCCTGGTGCTGGCCGAAGGGGTCGAGAACGCGCGCGAGGTCGAGACCCTGCGCGCGCTCGGCTGCAACGTCTTCCAGGGCTACCACTTCGCCAAACCCTTGGCGGGGGACGATTTTCGGCGTCTCGCCGCCGATTCCGACTGGCTCGCCTCGCTCAGCGCGCCGCCCGTAGCCGCCCACATCAAGGGTCGCCTTTCCGCATGATGAACTCCGCAAAGCAAAGCCGCGCCTCACTCCTGCTGGCCGCCGTCGCCCTGGCCGTCACCGCCTGCGCCACGCCGCCGCCCAAGCCTGTCGTGATCCCGGTCCGCGCCGCGCCCGCCGCCCCGGCGCCGACGCGCGGCTATGGCGAGATGGCCCCGATCCCCAATCCCCAGGCCGAAGCCGAGGCCGCCGCCCGCGCGCAGCGTCCTGTCCGCCCCGCCGGCCCGCCCGCCGCCGGCCGCGGGCCCCAGCGCAACGCCCTGCCCGCGCCTCCGGCCGCCCCGCCAGGCGGCGCCAATCCCGCCCGCGCGGCGCAGCTGCGCGGCCAGGCCCTGGAGCAGCTCAACCGCGGGGCCGTCGATAGGGCCATAGGCCTGCTGCAGCAGGCCAGCCAGCTCGACCCCGGCAACGCCCTGATCAAACGCGACCTCGACCGCGCCACCCGCATCGGCCGGGCGGTTAAGGCGGATTAACCGCGTACGGCCAGTTGCGCTTAACTGTCGTGCTTTAGTCTAGCCCGAGATCAGGCGGCGTCGGGCCGCGAGGATCCGAGGTTTTCCGACGTATTCGGGGGCCGAGGGGGAGACGCGGAAATGCAGTTGGTTGGACGTTACGAGCTACGAGAGCGCATCGGCGAAGGCGCCATGGCCGAGGTGTGGCGCGCCCACGACCCGAGCATCGACCGCGTGCTGGCCATCAAGCTGCTCAAGCCCGAGTTCCGCCGCGATCCGGAATATGTCACGCGCTTCCTGCGCGAGGCCAAGGCCGCCGGCGCCCTGGCCCATCCCTGCATCGTCACCATCTACGACGTCGGCGAGGCTGACGGTTACCCCTACATCGCCATGGAGTTGCTGGAGGGCGAGCCGCTCGACGACGTCCTGGCCCGCGAGGGCAAACTGAGCGGCGAAACCGTGCTGGCCATCGGCGGCCAGCTGGCCGGCGCCCTGAGCTACGCCCACCTGTCGGGCGTGATCCACCGCGACATCAAGCCGTCCAACATCATGGTCGGGCGCGACGGCCGTTCGATCAAGATCCTCGACTTCGGCATCGCCCGCGTCGCGGAGGCCGACGCGACCCGCATCGCCGGCGACCAGCTGCGCACCCAGATCGGCCAGGTGGTCGGCACCCCCCGCTACATGAGCCCCGAACAGGCCCTGGGCCAGGAGGTGGACGGGCGCTCCGACCTCTTCTCCGTCGGAGCCGTGCTTTACGAAGCCGTCACCGGCAACCAGGCCTTCTCCGGCGCCAACGCCGCCACCCTGGCGCTGCAGATCACCCAACTCAATCCGCCGCCCATCGCCAATATCGAACCGCGCTGCCCGGGCGGCCTGCGCTTCATCATCGAGAAGCTGCTGGCCAAACGCCCCGAGCGCCGCTTCGCCGACGGGGCCGAACTCGCCCGCGCCCTGGCCCGCGAAGCCAAGGCCTATGACGCGGTCCACGCTGAAGAGGCCACGCGCGGCCGCTACCTGCCGCTGCAGGTGCGCCTGACCCTTGCCATGGTGGCGATCACCGCCGTCGCCCTCGCCTTGAGCATCGGCGCCGTGCTCGACCGCCAGTATGGCGCCATGGAGCGCATGGCGATCTCGTCCGGTTCCTCCATCGCCGCCTTCGTCGCCAGCAACGCCGCCCTGCCCTCGGTCGAGAACGCCGCCATGGAGCCGCAGGAGCGCGACTGGACGCCGATCCAGGCCTTCATCGCCGCCGCCGCCCGCGACCAGTCCGTGCGCTGGATGACCATGGTCGACGCCGATGGGATCATCCGCGGCGCAAGCGACACCAAGCTGCTCGGCACGCGCTACTACCCGCCGGTCGGCGAGAAGGTGGTGCAGCGGAACACCAACGTCACCGTTACCGACATCCGCATGGAAGGCGCGCGTCCGGGGTTCCGCTTCGTGCATCCGATCCTCTACGCCGGCCGCAACTTCGGGATGATCGAGGTATCGATCAGCAAGACCGAACTGCTCGCCGCCGCCGCCACCTCGCGCAACCTGATGCTGGCGCTGGGCGCCGTTCTCCTGGCCGTGGTCGGGGTGATCAGCTTCACCGTCGCCAAGCTGCTGAGCCGGCCGCTGCGGCGGCTGAACCAAGCCCTCCGCGACGCGGCCATGGGCGATCTCGACTTCCGCATCTCACACCACCGGCGCGATGAATTCGGCGAACTGTTTGATGGCTTCAACCTGTTCACCACGGCGGTGCAGGAGCGGCTTGAAGCCGCCGACCGCCCCGCCGGACGCCCGCGCTCGCTCGAGGCCACCCAGATCAGCCCCGCGCCCATTCCCGCGCCGGCGCCGGCGCCGATGCTCGCCCCGATACTTGAGTCCATGCCCGCGCCCGCGCCCAGCATCGCGCAGCCCGTCATGCCCGCCGCGGCGGCCGACCCCAGGACGCCGAGCGGAACCCCGTTCGACCCCGCCTGGCGTCATAGCGCCTGACGGGTAATGCCATGTTCTTCTGCAGACTCTTCCATCGCGACCAGCCGTTCGAGCAAATCGACGCACGCTTTCTCGGCGAAGGTCAGATCACGGTCGGGCGCGACCCCGACGCCGACTGGCGCCTGCATGATCCCGACGGCACGCTGTCGCGCATCCACTGCACCCTGAGCGTCGAGAACGGCAGGCTGCTGCTGCGCGACCGCAGCACCAACGGCACCTTCCTCGACGACGGCACCCGTGCGCCCGGCGGCGAGGCAGTCGAACTGCAGGTGCGCAATTCGATCCGCCTGGGCGCCCTGACCATCCTGGTCAGCCGGCCACCGCAGGCGCAGACGCCGGTTCCGGAAGCGACCATCCACCCGGCGCCCGCCACGCCCACCATCGCCCCAGCCAAGGAATGGGTCGACGGCCCGCCGGCGCGCACCCCGCACCGCGACACGTCCTTGATCGAGGCCTTCTGCGAAGGGGCCAGGCTCGACGCCTCCGCCCTGTCGTCGGAGGACCCAGCGGAACTGATGATGCGCATCGGCGCCATCTACCAGCAGACCGTGCTCGGCCTCGCCGCCCTGATGGCTGACCGCGCGCGCATGAAGGCCGAGTACGAACTGGAGCGCACCACCATCGGCGCCGCCGACAACAATCCGTTCAAATGGTCGCCGACCCGCAAGTTGGCGCAGGACCTGCTGCGCAAAAGCGAGAACGGCTTCCTGTCCGACGCCGCCGCTGTGCGCGCCTCGTTCCAGGATTTGGGCAATCACCTGACCGCCCTCGCGGCCGGAGACGAAGCCGCCGTCGCGGCCGCCGGGGCGGCCTTCGCGCCCGAGACGATCGAGGCCGACGCCAAGAGCCCGTCGACCATGCTGCGCAATCGCGCCTCGGTGTGCTGGGAGGCCCACACCCGCCGTCACGCGGCAATGACCGCTCCCGGCGGCGGTCTCGACGCGGTGGCCAAGCGCTCGTTCGGCGACGCCTACTTACGCAGCCTCGCGGCGGCCAGCCGATGAGCGCGGCGGCCGTGAACCTGGAGTCCCCGGTTCTTACTTTCGAATCCGTCGCCCGCACCCACGCCGGCATGCGGCGCACCGTCAACGAAGACCGCGTTCTGGACCACGGCGACGCGGGCCTGTGGGCCATCGCTGACGGCATGGGCGGCCACCGCGCCGGCGACGTGGCGGCGGGGGCGGTGATCGACGCCTTGGCCTCTATCGACCATGGCGTCTCGGGCTACGCCTATCTCGCCGACATCATCGAGGCGGTCGAGCGGGCCAACCAGACCATCTACGCCGGCCAGGCCGACGAGAACCTGCCGCCCAGCGGCTCGACCGTGGTCGCCCTGCTGGCGCACGAGGGCCACTACGCCTGCCTGTGGGCCGGCGACAGCCGCGCCTACCGGTTCCGTGAAGGCCGCCTCACGCCCATCACCCGCGACCACAGCCTGGTGCAGCAGCTCGTCGACGGCGGGCAGTTGGCGGAGAGCCAGCGCAAGCTGCATCCCAACGCCCATGTCATCACCCGCGCCGTCGGCGCCGACGCCATCGTCGAGCTGGAGCAGCGGTTCGCGCCCATCAATCCGGGCGACGTATTCCTGCTCTGCTCCGACGGCCTGACCGGCTGTCTCGAGGACGCCGAACTCGCCGACGCCCTGGCCGGGGACGATCTGCAGGCAGTGGCGGATGGCCTGCTCGCCACCGCGCTCAACCGCATGGCGCGCGACAACGTCAGTCTGGTTCTGGTGCGCGCGAGCGCCTAGTCCGTGTCCGTCGAGTCCGGGGCCTTGGCCGGCGCGCGCGTAACCGGGCATACCGGTCGCGACCCGGTCTGCTGGAACGGCGGCGGACGAATCTTCGACTCGTGGTCGGCCGGTCCCGGCCGTCCCTGCGGATCGAGCCCGCGGTAATATAGCTTCTGCCACTGATCGGTCGGCCGGGTCGGATTGTTCTCCCGAACCCAGGCCTGAAAGGCGGCGCGCGCGGCGCTCCAGCCGCGGTAGGATTCGAACAGCGCCGGCTCATCCTCCATGGGCCGCAGTTCCGGCTTGGTCGTCTCCAGCACCCCGCGCGGCGTCGGAAAGAAATGACAGAACGGCTCGTTTTCCTCGAAACGTATCCAGACGCCCGGACGGGTGAAGCGCCAGTTCATGGTGAAGGTGTAGGGCGACCAGTCGGTCTCGATCAACTCGCCCAGCGGGGCGATGCCGTCCTTGATGCCGTTGGGCGGCCCGCCCACCCAAAGGTTCCACCCCGCCGAGGTGCGGAACACGCCCTCGACATGGAAGGTGATGGCGCCGCTGCCGAACAGCGAGGTCGGGGCATGCGAGGGATCGGCGCCTGGGTCGAGCCTGATCTCGATGTCGTCGGCGTTCGGTCCGCCGTTCCAGCGCGCCTCGAAGCCGCAGGGGCTCAAGACCTCCCAGCCGTGAGCGTTGGCGATGCTGAGCGGCAGGCAGCGGTAGGCGTAGCTGTCCGGCGTCTCGTCCATCCAGGCGCGCTTGGCCGAGGCCGGGGCGATTCGCGGCTCCCAGCCTTCGTGGACATAGCAGGTGAGCTCCGTGGTCATCGGCGCCGCGGCCAGCTTGGCGGATGGCGGCTGCGGCTTTGGTTTGGGTCGCAGCGCGCGCGCGGGCGGGCCGCGCGGTCTGGAACGCTTCTTCATCCGCGACCGCCGTCAGGCATCGACGTTTTCGCGGGCTTCGTCACGGAACAGCATCCGCTGACGCTGCGCCACGACAATGCCGCCGCTCTCCTGCTCCTGCTTGATCAGGGCAGTGAGAATCTTGCGCGCGCGCAGCGGCGCGTCGTCGAAGCGCGTGCGCATGCCGGGAACCGGACCGTCGAATTCGTTCAGCGACTTCTGCTGCAGTTCGAGCATCACCGTATCCTCGTCGAAGGTGCGGTCGATGGCGGCGCAGATTCCCCTTGTCACTTCCTGTTCGTCGACGCGCTTGTTGCGGCTGTGCGACCAGAAGTAGTGCGTCGAGGTCGCCGTCTCCGGCGTGAGAATATGCATGACGTGGCTGATCAGCGAACCCTCCGCGGCGCCGCCGGCGTCCTTGGCGCGGACGTCGGTCATGTTCACCGCCGGCGCGGTCCAGATCGCCGTCTGCCAGCGGTCGATACGGTCGTCGTTGCCGCGCATGATCCTGAAGAACGGCGGTGACGCGATGTCGGGCATGTCGCGGTGGATGCTGACCACACGCGCTTCGTCGACGCGGACGTCGACCGGGAAGTTGGCGATGTTCTCATCGGCGGCGTTGGCGATGGTCGAATGGTGGATGTAGTCCTCGTGGCTGAGGTCGAGCAGGTTGTCGGTCAGCAGCCGGTAGTCGGCCTTGATGTATTTCTGGCCGCGTCCGACCGCCCAGTCGTCGCGCGCCAGCCAGGACAGTTCGGGGATGTAGTCGGCGTCGGCGGGCGCGGCTCCCATCCAGATCCAGACATAGCCGTAGCGCAGCTCGACCGGATAGGTGGCGACCTTGACCGGCGGAACCATGTCCTGCCCGGGGATGTGGGTGCAGGCGCCTTCCGCGTTGAAGACCAGGCCGTGATAGCCGCACTGGATGGAATCGCCGATCCGTTTGCCCGCCGACAGCGGCACGCGCCGGTGCGGGCAACGGTCCTCCATGGCCACGGGGCGGCCGTCGCCCGTGAGGTAGAGCAGCACCGGCTTGTCGAGAATGCGCCGGGCGACGGTGCGACCGGAGTCGAATTCACCGGCGGACCCGGCCACATACCAGCAGTTCTGCAGGAACATTTTTCCATGGTCCTCTTAAGCGTGGGCGGCGACGGCGAGGCGCCGCCTGCGGCTAGTCAGCCACAGGCCGAGCACACAGGCGGCGCAGACCAGCGAGGGCAGCGCGGCGGCGGTGAACAGCTGCTGGCGGTCCCAACCGGCGGCGATAGCGCCGCCCGCCAGGGTCGGGCCGAAGATCGAGCCGATGCGCCCCACGCCCAAGCCCCAGCCCACGCCGGTGGAACGGGCTGCCGTCGGATAGGTATTGGCCGCCAGGGCGGTCATGCCCATCTGGCCGCCGACGATCGCCGCCCCTGCCAGGGTGATCACGGTCATGGCCTGCATCGCCACATCGCCGGCGATGCCGATCAGGGTCGTGAAAACGAAACCGGCCAGGAAGACGGGGAGCAGCACCACATAGGGTCCGAACCGGTCGATCAGCAGGCCGAACAGGAGGCCGCCGATGATACCGCCGAGCTGGAAGTAGGAGACGCTCTGGATCGCCCGCGCCATCGGCCAGCCCAGCTGGGTGAAGACGCTCGGGAGCCAGCTGATCAGGGTGTACATGCCCGCCAGGCTGAAGAAGAACACGGTCCACAGCAGCAAGGTGGTTGGCAGGCGGCCGTCGGTGAACAGGGTCGCCAGCGGCGTCCTGGGCGCCTTCTCGGCCAGGGTGAAGCTGTGGTCGGGCGCATAGGCATAGGTCGGGTCGATCTTCTGCAGATAGGCGCCGACCTTGGCGTCGTTCTTTCGGGTGGCGACCAGGAAGCGGATCGATTCCGGCAGGCCGATCATCAGCAGCACGGCGATCACCAGCGGCAGCACCCCGCCGGCCAGGAACACCCCATGCCAGCCGATAGCCTCGATGATGTGCGGCGCCAGATAGCCGCCCGCCACGCCGCCGATCGGCACGGTGCCGAACACCAGGGTGACGAAAAAGCCGACCTTCTTCTCGGGCACATATTCGGTGACCAGGGCGGCGAAATTGGGCAGGCAGCCGCCGATGCCGATGCCGGTGAGGATACGGCAGATGATCAGGTGGCCGGTATTGGCGGCGAAGGCTGTGAGGAGCGACGTCAGGCCGACGAAAATGAAGGCGGCGATCAGCACGTTGCGCCGGCCGAAGCGGTCGCCGATGAAGCCGCCGCCAATGGCCCCGAACATGATGCCGAGGAAGGAGGCCGACAGCACCGGGCCGAAACTGGCGGGGGGGACGCTCCAGTCGGCGGCGATCCTTGGCGCCACCAGGGCCACGGTCTGGATGTCGAGGCCGTCGAGCATGGCTACCAGGCAGCAGAGCACGATCACCCGCCACTGGAAGGCGCCTACAGGCGAGCGGTCTATCACCGCCGACGCATTGATTTGCATGACCCGTTCCATGGCTCCCGGCGCGCTCTTCGACGCTTGAAGCCCTAGTTATGGATGACTTGAACGGCCCGGCAAGCGCCTTGGCCGTCAGCGGGCGGCGAGGATGCGCCGCGCGCGGTCGACCACCGGCTTGTCGACCATCTCGCCGTCGACCTGAACAGCCCTGCCGGCCGCACCGGCGTCGGCCTCGACCACCCGCTGCGCCCAGGCGATTTGCTCCGGCGTCGCGGCGAAGCCGACCCGAACCGCGGCCAGCTGCAGCGGATGGATGCAGAGCTTGCCGGAGAATCCCAGGGCGCGGGCGCGGGACACGTCGGAAGCCAGCCGCGCCTCGTCCTTGAAGGCGGCGGTGACCCCGTCCACGGGGGCGGCGATCCCGGCCAGCCTGGAGGCGAGCGTCATCTGCAGCCGGAACGGATCGACCAGGGAGTCCTCCGCGCCCAGGCCTAGGTCCCCGGCCAGGTCGATGGCGCCCATGGCCAGGCGCGCGACGCCCTCGGTCCCAGCGACGGCGGCGATGTCGGCGATCCCCTGGGCCGTTTCGATCAGGGCCACGATCGGCTTGGCCGCGGCGGCGGCCGCCAGCATGGCACTCTCGGCGCTGGCCTTGGGCAGCACCACAGCCAGCACGCCCGCGTGGGCGCACAGGGCCAGGTCTTCGCTGAACTGCGGGCTGGCGGGCACGTTGACGCGCACCAGCACCGGCCGCTCCGCCGACAGCCAGTCGGCCAGGTTGGCCCGCGCCGCGTCCTTCATCGCCGGGGCGACCGCGTCCTCCAGATCGACGATCACGAGGTCGGCGCCGGCGGCCAGGGCCTTGTCGAAGCGTTCGGGCCGGTCGGCGGGAACGAATAGCAGGGTGCGGGCGGCGGCGATCCGTTCGGCGGCGGTCACGACACCAGGCATCCGATGTGGTTCAGGTCGCCGACGCGCCAAAACTTCTCGACCAGGGCCTCGCCGTCGCCGCGGCCGCCGAAGCGGATCAGGGCGTGGGCCTTGGTGGTGATCTCCTGGCGGCTGAGGGTGTTGGTCGGGTCGCCCTTGGGATCGTCCACCCGCGCCGACAGCTTGCGCCCGTCGGCGGTCTCGACCTCGATCTTGCCGATCCAGCGCGCCGGATAGGCGCCGTCGACTTCGGGGTCGAGCCGCATGGAGACCTTGTCGCGGAAGCGGGCCACGTCGTCCCGTTGCAGCACCTGTTCGAATTCTGAGAGGCCCGCCACGCCGCCGTGGGCGATCAGCCCCAGCACGCTGCCCATGGAGAACTTGGCCTGGTGGATGGTCTGCGGCACGGTCACCGCCCCCAGCACGTCGATGGCGCCCTGGTGCACCAGGGCGGTCGCGCGGACGATGTCGTCGCCAGTGAGACCGTTGTCCGCCATCACCTTCTGGAGGGCGTCGGCGGCGGGGTGGCTGTGGCGGCAGGAGGCGTGAAACTTGAACGAGGTCTCGGCCGTGGCCCAGCGCGCGCCTAAGCCGTCGGTGAGGCGGCTGACGTCGGCGTCCTTGGACATGCCCGCGCCCATGCCCTGAGCGCCCTCCAGGATCGCACTCGCGCCGGTGAAGCCGTCCTTGGCCAGATAGGCGGCGGTGAGGCCCGCCCCAGCGGCGTGGGCGGTGTGCAGCTGTTTGGAATCGGCGGCGTCACGCAGGAACTCCCACAGGCCCGCGGCCTGGGTTCCCGCCGAGCCGATGGCGTGCAGCATCCGGTCGCTGGAAAGCCCCAGCAGCCGCCCGGTGGCGACGGCGGCGGCGACCGTCCCCGCCGTGCCGGTGGTGTGGAATATCTTGTAGTGCGAGCGGCCCAGGAATTCGCCGATGCGGATGCCGGCCTCGTAGCCGGCGACACAGGCGGTCAGGAACTCGCGGCCGGACGCGCCCGTCGCCTGGGCCACCGCCAGGGCGGGCGGGAACACCACCGCCGCCGGGTGGAACACCGAGCCGTTGTGCACGTCGTCCTGTTCGGCCACGTGGCTGGCGGCGGCGTTGACCAGGGCGGCGAAGTAGGGGCTCGTCCGCCGGCCGTTGATCAGGATTTCCGACGGGCCGTCGGCCGGGCCTTGTGTCTGGGCGAAGCCGGCGACGGTCTGCACCGCCCGCGACGGCGTCCCGGCCAGGGCCGACCCAGCCCAGTCCACGAACAGGTCGAGGATGCGTGCCATGACGTCGGGGGGGATGGCCTGGGTCTGCAGCCCGGCGCCGAACTGCGCCAGGGCGCGGCTGGGCGTCACGATCTTCGAACCGCTGTCGTCATACGCCATGGGTCTGCTCCCTTGATCCTCGTCTCAAGAATAGCCGAGTTCGGCCAGGATTTGCGCGGTGTGTTCGCCGGGGGACGGCACCGGGTCCATCCGCGCCTCATTCATGCCCGGTGGCAGCAGGGCGGGGATGTCGCCGGCAGCGGTCCCGACCGTGGTCCAGCGCCCGCGCGCGGCCAGTTGCGGATGCTTCCACAGCCGCGCCATGTCGTTGACGCTGGCGTTGGCGACGCCGGCGGAGCCCAGCCGCGCGATCGTCTCATCGACGGTCAGCTCGGCGAAGGTCTCGACGATGATCGCGCGCAGGGCGTCGCGGTTGGCGGTGCGGCGGGCGTTGGTATCGAACCGCGCGTCGCGCGCCAGCTCCGGCGCCTTGAGCACCTGACCGCAGAAGGCGGACCATTCGCGCTCGTTCTGGATGCCCAGCATCACGTCGCCGTCGGCGGCGGGGAACGGGCCGTAGGGATAGATTGTGGCGTGGGCGGCGCCTACCCGCGGCGGCGGCGGCGCGCCGTCATAGGCGTAGTACATCGGATAGCTCATCCACTCCGCCATGCTCTCGAGCATGGAGATGTCGATGCGCCGTCCCTTGCCGGTCTTGCCGCGCTCGATCAGGGCGGCGAGGATGTTGCTGTAGGCGTACATACCGGCGGAGATGTCGGCGACGGAGATGGCGGCCTTGGCCATGTCATCGGGCGTGCCGGTGACGGAGAGGAATCCGGCTTCCGCCTGGATTAGCAGGTCGTAGGCCTTGCGGTCGCGGTGGGGGCCATCACCGCCGTAGCCGGAGATGTCGCAGACGATCAGGCCGGGATGTTTTTCCTTCAGCGCCTCGTGGGAGAAACCCATCCGCGCCGTGGCGCCGGGCGCCAGGTTCTGCACCAGCACGTCGGCGCGCGCGACCAGCTTGCCCAGCACCTCGACGCCGCGCGGCGATTTCAGGTCGAGGGCGATGCTTTCCTTGCTGCGGTTGCACCAGACGAAGTGCGAGGCCAGGCCCTTGACGCGCTCGTCGTAGTTGCGGGCGAAGTCGCCGCCGTCCGGCCGCTCGACCTTGATCACCCGCGCGCCGAGGTCGGCCAGCTGGCGCGTGGCGAACGGGGCGGCGATGGCCTGCTCCAGGCTCACGACCGTGATGCCGTTGAGCGGCTGCATCTCTAGAAGGACCGCGGCAGGCCGAGCACGTGCTCGGCGATGTAGGACAGGATCAGGTTGGTGCTGATCGGCGCCACCAGATAGAGCCGCGTCTCGCGGAACTTGCGCTCGACATCGTACTCGTCGGCGAAGCCGAACCCGCCGTGGGTTTGCAGGCAGACGTTGGCCGCCTCCCACGACGCCTTTGCCGCCAGGTGCTTGGCCATGTTGGCCTCGGCGCCGCAGGGCTTATGCGTGTCGAACAGTTCGGCGGCGCGGAAGCGCATCAGGTCGGCGGCGCGCACCTCCATGTAGCTTTCGGCGATGGGGAACTGCACGCCCTGGTTCTTGCCGATCGGCCGGTCGAACACCACGCGCTCGTTGGCGTAATTGGTGGCGCGGTCGACGAACCAGTAGCCGTCGCCGATGCACTCGGCGGCGATCAGGGTGCGCTCGGCGTTGAGGCCGTCGAGAATGTATTTGAAGCCCTTTCCCTCCTCGCCGATCAGGTTCTCGGCCGGAATCTCCAACTCCTCGAAGAACACCTCGTTGGTCTCGTGGTTGACCATGTTGGCGATGGGCTGGATCGTCATGCCGCTCTTGAGCGCGGTGGCCACGTCGACGATGAAGATCGACAGGCCTTCCGAGCGCTTCTTCACCTCGTCGGCCGGCGTGGTGCGCGCCAGCAGGATCATCAGGTCCGAATGCTGGATGCGGCTGATCCACACCTTCTGGCCGCTGACCACGTACTTGTCGCCGCGCTTGACGGCGCGGGTCTTAAGCTTGGTGGTGTCAGTGCCGGTGGTCGGTTCGGTCACCGCCATCGACTGCAGGCGCAACTCGCCGCTGGCGATGCGCGGCAGGTAGAATTTCTTCTGCGCGTCCGACCCGTGCCGCAGCAGGGTGCCCATGTTGTACATCTGGCCGTGGCAGGCCCCGGCATTGCCGCCACTGCGGTTGATCTCCTCCATGATCACCGAAGCTTCGGTGAGGCCCAGCCCCGAGCCGCCGTATTCCTCCGGGATCAGCGCCCCCAGCCAGCCGGCCTTGGTCAGGGCGTCGACGAAGGCTTCAGGATACCCGCGCGCGGCGTCCACCTTGCGGAAATACTCGTCCGGGAAGTCGGCGCACAGGGCGCGCACCGCCTCGCGGATTTCCTGATAGGCGTCATGCTGGTCGGTCGCGGGCATTTCCAAACCTTCTTGGGCGGCGCAGCAGCGCCTAGCACGCCTCTCCGGCCTATCGAAGAGCGTCGGTCAGCACCCGCCGGAATTTCGCGCTGTCCACCGCCTTGATTACCCGGGCGTTAGGGGCGCCGGCCACGCCCAGGGCGGGATCGGCCTCCTCCTGGTCGGGCAGCAGGGAGGAGGAGACGCTGGAATAGGCCCGGGTCAGGCCACCGCCGGTCTCGATCTCCACCACGCAGGCCTCGGAGGCCGTGATCAGGCTGTCGTCCAGCAGGCAGGCGCAGGCCAGGCTGTCGGGATGCAGGGTGCCGCCATGGCCATAGCGGGCGCGGCTGAACGCCACCGCCGCCGCGTTGACGGTGGTGAAGAACCGCGACAGCGGCGTCTCCATCGCCTCCACCGCCGCCAGGTCGGCCTCGCTCATCTCCGACGACGCCACCGTCAGGGTCCAGGTCACCAGCGAGATGTTGAACCCCGCCTGGAACACCATCCGCGCCGCCTCCGGGTCGACGTAGAAGTTGAACTCCGCCGCCGGAGTGACATTGCCAAGCCCGTTGTCGGTCCCGCCCATGATCCACAGGGCCTTGAGCGCCTGGGCGATGCGCGGCTCCTTGGCCACGGCCAGGCCGATGTTGGTCAGGGGCGCCTGAGCCAGCAGGGTGATCTCGCCGGGATTGGCCATGACCAGATCGATGATGGCGTCGACCGCGTGCTTGGCCTCGGGCCTCTGTTTGGCCTGCGGGAAGTTCGCGTCGCTCATGCCGTCGAGACCGAACACATAGGCGGCGTCCAGCGGCGGCCGCATCAGCGGCTTGGGAATCCCGGCATAGACCGGGATGTTGCCGCCCTGCCCCGCGGCCTCCAGCGTGTAGAGCGCGTTCTCGACCTGCCGCTCGAAGGCGACGTTGCCGTTGCAGATGGTCAGGGCCTCCAGCTTCACGCCAGGATGGGCCAGGGCCAGCAGGACGGAGAAGCAGTCGTCGCCCGCCGTGTCGGTGTCGATGATCAGGCGCATGGCCCGCGCCCCGCTACGGGGCTGGTTCGCCCAGCGGCTTGCCCTTGTCGATGACCCAGGTGGAGATGATCTTGGCCGGGCCGGGGCCCGGGTTGCGCGCCTCGTGCGGCACGTTCGGGCGCATCAGGAAGGTGTCGCCCACCTTCATGATCCGGTCGGGCTGGCCCTGCATCTTCAGCTCGATCGTGCCCTCGGCCACATAGGCGGCTTCCAGCCCGTGGTGAATGTGGCGCCCGCTGGTGCCGCCGACGGGGATGTCGGCCCGGCCGAACACGGCTTCCTGGCCGGCCGTGACATCAGCGCGGTCGACGATGGTGCGCACGGCGGCGGGCGGCGGGGCCTGGGCCGAAGCCGTCACGGCGGTGAGGCTCAGCGCGGCGGCGAAGGCGGGGGCGAATTTGATCATGATCTCTCCCTGGTCGCCGGCCGGGGCCGACGCCGGGTCAATATCCTTGGCCAGACGAGCCGTGGCAACCCGCTTAGGGCCGCGCCACCACGCAACGATAGCTCTCCGCGTCCTTGGTGTCGCCCGTGCCGCGATAGTGCGGATAGTAGGGATAGGCGCACAGGGGCTTGGCCCGGATCGGCTTGAGGTCGGGCCCGTCCTCGGTGGCGACGTCATGGTCGCCGGGCGGCTTGCCGGTCGTCACCCATGTGTCGAGCATTCCCAGCAGGTCGGCGCGGGTCGGGGCGCCGTTGCCACCGTGGTCGCCGCCCGGCACGATGTAGAGCCGCGCGAAATCCCGGATCGCCGTTCCGCCCATGGTCCGCTGGATGGCGTCGAAATAGTCCATGGTCGTCACCGGGCTGGCGGCCAGGTCGCCGGTGTTGTGCAGCATGATCAGCTTGCCGCCGCGCGCCTTGAAGGCGCTGAGGTCGGGGTTGTCGACGGCGATCATCTTCTGCGCCGCCACGAAGGCTTGCGCGTACTGCGACGGGTCGAAGTCGTAGGTGTTGTAGGCCGGGTCCTTGACCACCCAGTAGCGGATCGCCGTGCTGCCGTAGATGGTGGAGGTGGCGACTCCCAGCTGCTGCTGGTCCATCTGCGCCGGTTGCAGGCGCGGCGGCGCCGCGCGCCCGACCGCCCAGGCCGGCATGCCGCCGGGGCGCTCCTCGCCGCCGCCGACCAGATAGCGCGCGTGGCGGCCGATTTCCCTGCCTTGCGCATCATGCCACACCGACGGGCCGTAGATCGCAGCCAGCGTCGCCAGTTGGGCATCGGACAGGCAAGTGTCGCCGGTGTTGGCGCCGCGCGGACAGC
>CANJOB010000017.1 GCA_947475655.1 Caulobacterales bacterium
CGTGGGCCCGAACAAGGACCACATCTTCCTGCACCTGGACCACCTGGAGCCGAAGATCCTGGCCGAGCGCCTGCCGGGCATTTCCGAGACGGCGAAGATCTTCGCCGGCGTGGACGTGACCAAGCAGCCGATTCCGGTGCTGCCGACCGTGCACTACAACATGGGCGGCCTGCAGACGAACTACCACGGCGAGGTGGTGACGCTGCGCGACGGCGAGCCAGACAGTGTGATCCCCGGCCTGATGGCCGTGGGCGAAGCGGCCTGCGTTTCAGTGCACGGCGCCAACCGGCTGGGCTCCAACAGCCTGGTCGACCTGGTGGTGTTCGGCCGCGCGGCCGGCCTGCGCTGCGCCGAGAAGCTGAAGCCGGGCGCCAGCCAGCCGGAGCTCAAAGCCAGCCAGACCGATCCGCACATCGCCCGCCTGGACCATTTCCGCAACGCCAACGGCGGCACCCCTACCTCGGTGCTGCGGGCCGAAATGCAGCGGATCATGCAGGAAGACGCCGCCGTCTACCGCACCGGCGAGAGTCTCAAGAGCGGCGTCGAGCGCCTCGACGCCCTGTGGCAGAAGAAGTCCGACATCAAGGTCTCCGACCGCGGCATGGTCTGGAACACCGACCTGATGGAAACGCTGGAATTCGAGAACCTGGTCGCCCAGGCGGTGGTCACGGTCAACGGCGGCCTCAACCGAACCGAAAGCCGCGGCGCCCACGCGCGGGAGGATTTCCCCGACCGCGACGACAAGACCTGGATGAAGCACACCCTGGCCTGGCTCGACCAGACCACCGGCAAGGTGACCATCGATTACCGCCCGGTGCACAACTACACCATGAGCAAGGACATCGATTACATCCCGCCCAAGGCGCGGGTGTACTAGGCCGTTCATGTCGGAAACCGGGGTCTTCAGCATCCGCACCCCGTCCCGCTCGATGGGGCTGAAGCTCCTGCTGGTCTGCGCCCTGGCGCTGCTGATGAGCGTGCCGGCCCTGCTGGTGTTCGCGCTTCTCTCCGACCGCACCAGCCGCGCCGAACAGGTGGCGGCCGAGGTCGGGGCCCTGACTGGCGGGCCGCAGACCTTCCTCGGCCCGGTGCTGGCCGTGCCCTACATCACCCCGCCCGCCGCCGCCGGCCAGCCGGCCGAGCGCGGGGTGTTCGTGATCTTCCCCACTACCGGATCGGCCACCGCCTCGATCAAGTCCGACGTGCGCCGGCGCGGCCTGTTCAAGGTGCCGGTCTGGGCCGCCGACCTCACCTTCCGCTCCAGCTTCGACCTGGGCGAGTCCGTCGCCCGCGCCCCGTCCGGCGCCATGCTGGACTGGAGCCGCTCCGAACTGCTGCTCGGCGGCTCGGACGCCCGCGGGGCGCAGCAGGACATCGCGGTCAGGGCGGGGACGGCCGACCTGACTCTCTCACCGGCCCAGACACTATCGGACGTGGCCATGACCGCGCCGGAAACCCGCCAGCGCACGCCGGGGCAGGCATCCTTGCGCTTCTTCGGCGCCCCGGCCGCCGGCCTGGCCGGGCCGGACGCCAAGTTCGAGGTTTCCGCCGCCGCCCGCTTCACCGGGGCCCAGCGCCTGGCGGTGCTGGCGTTCGGCAAGACCACCGCCTTCTCGGCCAGCGGCGATTCCAAGGGCGTCGGCGTCGAGCCGAGCTTCGACGGCGGCTTCCTGCCCACCGCGCGGCAGGTCAACGCCGATGGCTTCACCGCTACCTGGCGCGTGCCCTTCATCGCCCGCGGCGTGCCGGCGGAAGGGACGGCGGAAACCCTGAGCCGCCTGGGCGCCACGGCCCTGGGCGTCTCCCTGATCGAGCCGGCCAACCCCTACCAGGCCGTGAGTCGCTCGCTGAAATACGCGCCGATGTTCATCGGCATCGTCTTCCTGACCTTCTCGCTGTTCGAGGCGACGCGCCGCACCCGCGTGCACCCGGCGCAGTATGTGCTGATCGGCTTGGCGCAGCTGGTGTTCTACCTGCTGCTGCTGTCGATCGCCGAGCGCACCAGCTTCACCACCGGCTTCGTCATCGCCGCCACGGCCACCGTCGGCCTGATCAGCACCTACGCCGGCTGGGCGTTCGAGAGCCGTAAACAGGGCTTTGTCGCCTTAGGGATCTTCGGCGCCCTCTACGGCCTGATCTATGTGCTGATGCGGCTGGAGGACTTCGCCCTGCTGGTCGGCTCGGTGACCTGTTTCGCCGCCCTGGCCCTGGCCATGTACTTCACGCGTAGGATCGACTGGTACGGCGGGGGTTCCCCCGAGCCGGAAGAACACGCTAAACCCAAACCCAAGACCGCTAAGTAGGACCGCCGCCCGATGGCTGAACTCTCGCTTCCCAAGAATTCCGTGGTCAAGGCCGGCCGCCACTGGCCCGCGCCCGCCGGCGCCAAGGCGGTGAAGAGCTTCCGCATCTACCGCTACGATCCGGAAGCGGGCGGCAATCCGCGCTGGGACACCTACGACATCGACACCACCGCCGTCGGGCCGATGGTGCTGGACGCCCTGATCTACATCAAGAACAGCGTCGACCCGACCCTGGCCTTCCGCCGCTCCTGCCGCGAGGGGGTCTGCGGCTCCTGCGCCATGAACATCGGCGGCCGCAACACCCTGGCCTGCACCCACGGCTGGGAAGAGGTGCCGGGCAAGGCGGTGCAGATCAGCCCGCTGCCGCACCTGCCGGTGGTCAAGGACCTGGTGCCGGACCTGACCATCTTCTACGCCCAGTACGCCTCGATCGAGCCCTGGCTGCACACCAAGACGCCGACCCCGGCCAACGAGTGGAAGCAGAGCCCCGAGGACCGCGAGAAGCTGGACGGCCTCTACGAGTGCATCCTCTGCGCCTGCTGCTCGACTTCCTGCCCTAGCTACTGGTGGAACGGCGAGCGGTACCTGGGCCCCGCCGCCCTGCTGCACGCCTACCGCTGGCTGATCGACAGCCGCGACGAAGCCTTGGGCGAGCGCCTCGACGCCTTGGAAGACCCGTTCAAGCTCTATCGCTGCCACACCATCATGAACTGCGCCCAGGTCTGCCCCAAGGGGCTCAACCCCGCCAAGGCCATCGCCGAGGTGAAGAAGATGATGGTCGACCGGGTCATCTAAGGCCGAGCGCGACAGCATTAAGTGGCCGCCGGTTAATGCGACCGTCGCGCTCTATTTTTTGAAACTCGAGCCTTCTGATCCGGTTCGGGTTCCCGAACCGGGAAGGCTCGATGGCTAAGATTACCTACATTCAGCCCGATGGCGCCGAGCAGACCATCGAGGCCAAGACCGGCTGGTCGGTGATGGAGGGGGCGGTGAAGAACCGCATCCGCGGCATCGACGCCGACTGCGGCGGCGCCTGCGCCTGCGCCACATGCCACGTCTATGTCGACGAGGCCTGGCGCGAGAAGACCGGATCGCCCAGCGCCATGGAGGAATCCATGCTCGATTTCGCCGAGGAGGTGGAGCCGAACAGCCGGCTTTCCTGCCAGATCAAGGTCACCGACGCCCTCGACGGCTTGGTCGTCCGCCTGCCGGCCAGCCAGCGCTAGCTGCGGCGCCGCCGCCACAGGCGCGGCGAACTCTCGCGCATACTCTCGCATGACGGGAACTGCGAGCCCCGCGCCCCGTTGATCGAAGGGGCATAAGCGCCCAGGTCGGATCAAGCCATGCGGCAGCTCAACCAACACGAATCTGACGGCGCCCTTTCGGTCTCATCGCCGGGCCGCAGCACGGCCGCCGCCGCCGGCGCCGTCGTGCTTCTTACCGCCATCCTCGCCTTCAACCTGGGCCTCAGCGCCGAGTGGCACCGGCCGATGCCGGAGAAGGGCGAACCGATCGCCGCCGTGCAGGCGGTGGCCCTGAATGCCGACCAGATCCCGGCCCTGATGTACCTGCCCGGCGTCATCGTCCCGGAGGCGGAGCCGGCGCCGCGGCCCGCCGCGCCGGCGCCGACGGTCGACTCGCTGCTGGCCGCCTACTAGCCGGACACGAAAAAGGGCGGCCCGTGAAGGCCGCCCCAATTCATTCAGCGCAGGATCTAGAGGTCTTAGCGGACCCAGACCGAGCGGCCGTTGCGGTCGATGGTGTAAGCACGGCCGTAGCTGTCGTGATAGATCGGGCCGCCGAAGTTCGACTGGTTGTAGCCGTACTGGACGCCGCCGGTGTAGCCGTTGCGGGTCGAGCCGGCGATGACCGAGGCGATCAGGCCGGTGGCGATGGCCGCCAGCAGGATGTCGCCGTTGTCTGAGCGGTAATAGTTGTAGCCGCGCGGCGGCGCGCGCAGGCGATAGTCGCGGTAGTTGCTGACCATGCGGTCACGGCCGCGATAGTTGCTGTCCAGGCGCTGGCCGCGCTGCCAGCGCTGGCCGCCGCCACGGTTGTCGTTGCGTTGCTCGAAACGACCGTTGTTGTCCTTGCGGCCGTCACGGCCGCCGTAGGACTGGGCCGAGGCCAGGGTGCTGGTCAGGGCCATCGCGCCGGCGGCGATAAACAGGGCTATGCGTTTCATGGGAGTGATCCTTTTCAATGCACCGACCCTAGCGGCCATGCACTGAACCCGACCTGAATGGCTGACGTCAGCTTAGGTTCATTTAAAAAATTCGGAGGCGGGCGAGATAAGGCCAAAACAAGAGTTGCGAGGCTGAAATAAAACGACGCGCGCTATCACGTCGTAACCCTTGACGATGATTGACCCGTCACCCTCGCACTTGTTGCGAGGGCGAGTGAACACATCCGATTGTGGCTAGCGACTGCTGATCGTGTGCATGGGTCGTCAGAACAAGTCCGAGGATGACGAACGGGAAGGTATCGCTACCCCGCCTTCGGCTTGGGCCCGATCACGCCCTTGACCACCGAGACGGTTATGGCTTCCCCGGTCACCGCCTTGGCCTTCCAGCTGGTCCCGATGCCGCCCGTGGGCGCGGCGGTGCAGAAGGCGAACGGGGCCGAGACCGGCTTGCGCTGCCTGAGGCAGAACTTTTCCCCCTTCAGCGACCACTGCCCGCTCGACGATGTATTGCGCCGCCCGGCCGCTGTGTAGCTGCCGTCGGCCTTCAGCCAAAGCCGCCCCTGCCGGTTGTCGGGATAGGTGGAGACGATGGTATTGCCGAACGCCACCGAGACGTCGGGCGCGGGGCTCTTGGCCTGGGCGGCGAGGGGGGAGGTCGCCAGGGCAAGCGCAAGCGCGAGCGCGGGGGCGGCGGAAACGGGGGTCATCAGCTTGGGCATGCCACTGCAACGCATGGCGCGGGCGATCGTGCCACTCATTCCGTCGCGCTCAATTCACGGCTCTGGGGCCCGGCATGGCGATACGGCGAAAGCCGGCCTCGAACAGGGCGAAGGCGCCAAAGGCGATCAGGCCGACGGCCATCAGGGCCAGTACCGCCGAGCCGAACGGCTGCGCCTCCAGTATGGCCAGGGCGCCGCCGAAGTCGTGGGCGCTGGAGGCGCGGGCGTCGAGGCCCGCCTCGGCCAGGAACAGTCCGACCGGCGCGAAACACACCCCGCGCCCGACATAGCCGACCCGCGCCAAAGCCACCGCCCACCAGCAGGCGCGCGGCGAACAGCCCAGCCGCTTGGCGAACGACTGGAACGCGCCCTGGGCCACGCTGCCGGCGGAGAAGCCCAGGATGACCGCCCCGGCGGCCAGCAGCAGGATGTCGCCATGCGGCAGGGCCAGAACGGCGCCGGCGGCCATCTGCACCTCGTCGCGGTCCTCGGCCTCGTTCAGATCCTCCAGCCCGTCCAGCAGGCCCAGCAGCGACCAGGCCATCAGGCCGTAGGCGACGCCACTGACCGCCTGGCCCGCGCGCACGCCCCAACCCTTGAGCGAGCGGCCGTGACCGTCAGCGTCCAGCAGGGCCTGCAGGAAGCGGAAAGCGCAAAACCCGCACAGCCCCAGGGCGGTGAGCCAGATCAGCGCCACCCCGATCGGCCAGCGGCCCCAGGCCGCCATGGCGTCGACGATGCCTAAGGCCTTGGGCGCCAGCTCCAGCGCCGCCAGCAGGGCCAGGACGCCGACGCTGACATAGACCACGCCCCGGCCGACGAACCCGGCCGGCGCCATCAGCTCCAGCAACGCGCCCTTGGGCGCGATGCGCAGCCAGGCCGCCGCCTCGCCCAGGGCGGCCTTCCACGGCGGGTCGGTATCCGGATCAAGCGGGGCTGTGGGCGGGGGCATGCAGCGCTCAACGGGTGGCGGGCGGGATGGATGCCCCGGGCGGAGACTTAAGCCAGGCGGGGCGGAACCATCGCCCCGGCCTTTGGTTCTTCGCACACCACAAACCCAAGGAGTCTGCCGATGTCGCTGGAAACCGATCTGCTGGCCATCGACGAACAGCTCTGGACCGGCGGTCCGGAGGCCTATGAGGCGCATTGCGACGACCAGTGCCTGGTGGTGTTTCCCGGCATGACCGCCGTGATGCCCCGCGCCGACATCGCCAAGAGCGCTGAGAATGGCCGCTGGACGAAGGTGAAGCTGACGCCGAAAGGTCTGGTGCAGCTGTCGGAAACCTCCGCCGCCGTCGCCTATGAATGCGCCGCGTTGCGCAAGGACGGCCACGACCATCACGCCCTGGTCAGCAGCGTCTATGTCAAGCGCGGCAAGGGCTGGAAGCTGGCCGCCCACCACCAGACTGAAGTTCCGGCCACGAAGGCGTGACCGGCGCGGGCGCGGCTCCCGGGAACAATCTGCGCCATTGAACGCTGGGCCAATTAGACCGCGGGTCCCCCCCATCCGCGGGCGGCACCACCGTATGGGCGCCGCAGCCCCCTGGCCGCCCCGACAGCTAGGGGCGGACAGGGGGCTTTTTATCGCCGCCGCTGGAACTCCGGAGTCGGGAGCCCGTTGTTTGCGGACCCCCAGCGGCTACGAAGCCGCAACTCTCAAAGGCCCCCCGGTTCCACCGGGGGGCTTTCTCTTTAATGGCCGCCGGCGCCGCCCGCCTTGGGGGCCGCGTTGGGTTTGACCGCCCAGGCCAAAAGACCGGCGAGGAGCAGCAAGAGGAGAGAAGAAACCTCAGCGAAAGCCTTCAGCCACATCGGCAGACCCTCGACATGGTTTGGCAGCCAAAGTCCGAGGGCGAGCACCGCGACAGCCGCGATCAGCGGATAGATGGCGATCTTGTATTGGGACATCTGTTTCTCCCTGTGATTTTTAAGGTTCACCCAAGGTCACGCACTTGCCGTTCAACGATCCTGCGGGTGGTCAGCGATCAAGGCAGCCTAACATTCCTCCGCGGCGACGCGGATATTTTTCTAGTTATAGACTTACGCCCCCTCAGGTCTTGGGACGGATGCCGGCGACCGGGCTGCTGCCCACCTGTTCCAGGCGGAAGCGGTCGGCGGGCCGGTCGACCCGCTCCAGATACATGGCGGGCGTCCCGTTGCGGTTGGGGGCGCCGACCACCGTCACCCGGTCGCCCCGCTTGAACGTGTCCTTGGAGACGCGGGCGTCGCGCAGCTCGTCCAGGTCGTCCATCTCCACGCGCCAGACCTGTTTCCCGCCGGCCGCCGTCTGGACCTCGACCAGCAGGAAGGGATGCGGCTGGATGAACTGGAATTCGACCACCGCCCCGGTCACGGTGATTTCCTTCGAGCGGTCGTAGTAGGTGAGCGAATGATGCGCCCTGGCCGTGGACGCCGCAGCGGTCAGCAACAGCAAGGCCGCGCCCCGGCGCCAGGCGCGCTTCACGACCGCTCCCGGCCGTTCAGCACCGGCCGCATGCCGACCTGCTCGTAGCGCAGGCTGTCGCTCGGGCGGTCGAGCCGCCGCAGGTACATGGCGTGCGCGCCCTCGCGGTCGGCGTTGCCGCTGACCCGCACGCGGTCGCCGCGTCGAAACGTGGCGGCGGTCATGCCGATGTCGCGCAGCTCCCACAGGTTGTCCATCTCCAGCCGCCAGCTCTGTTTGGCCCCGCCGGCCTCGACCTCGATGACCAGGAAGGGGTGCGGCTGGATGAACTGGAAATCGGTCACCACCCCGGCCAGGGGCGAGAGCTTGCCCTGGTCGTACCCCCACAGCGAATGGTGCGCCTGCGCGGGCGCCGTGGACGCCAGCGTGGTCAGCAGCAACAGGCCCGCGACGGCGCGCATGGCGCTGGGTCCCCGTGTGAAGGTGCGGGGAGATTGGCCCCGGGTTATGGCTAAGTCGAGGCGGGTCCTACCGCCGCGTGTGCTCGTCGATGAAGCGGTACAGGCGCTGGGTGATGTCGGTGCGCTGGGCGTCGGTGACGTTGCCGAAACCGTGCACGGCGCCGGGGACGATGATCAGTTCGGCCGGCACATTCTTGGCCTTGAGCGCCGCCAGCAGCATGCGGCTCTGGTCGGGCGAGACGGTGACGTCGGCGTCGCCGTGGAAGATCAGGAACGGCGGGTCCTTAGGATCGGCGTGCGCCAGCACGTCGGAGCTCGCCAGCCGGGCGGGATCGCACGCGGCCACCACGTCGCAGCCCAGCAGCCGCTGCGGGCTGCGCGCCGAGACGCCGCTGGCGGGGATGTAAACCGAGTGCGAGCGCAGATCGACGATCGGGTACATGGCCACCGCCGCGCTGACGCAGTTCGACGGCGGAGCGGCGCCCGCGGCCGCGCCGGCCGGCGCCGGCGGGTCCAGGCTCTTATCGCCGCACGACAGCCCGCCCAGCGCCGACAGATAGCCGCCGGCCGAGCCGCCCATCAGCACCACCCGCGCCGGGTCGATGCCGTATTCGGCGGCGTGGCCGCGCAGCCACTGGATCGACGACTTCACGTCCTGGATCTGCGCCGGGAAACGCGCCTCGCCGGAGAAGCGGTAGGTGACGGACGCCACCACATAGCCGCGCGCCGCCAGATCGGCGAAGAACCGCGCCCCGTCGCGCCCCAGCATGTCGCCGCGCGGGCTGCCGCCGGTCCAGCCGCCGCCGTGCACCCACAGCACCAGCGGCACGGGCCCGGCCTGGGTCTTGGGCCGGTAGAGGTCGAGGGTCAGCGGGCGGAAGCCGTTCAGGGTCGAATAGGTGAGGCCAGGCGTGATCACCGCCCCGCCGACCTCGATGCGTTGCTGCGCCAGGACGGAGGGGCCGTCCTGGGCGTGGGCCGGGAGGGAGGTCGCGCCGATGGTCAGGGCCATGGCGCAGGCGAGTGTCAGACCGTGTCGCATCGTGTTTTTCCCCCGGGCGTTTTATCCCTGCGTGAGGCGGACGCTATACCGGCCTATGGGGCCTGTCTTATGCTCGAAAGGCGCCCAAACATCCGTGGGAGGGACGCATTCCGTCACGGTTGAGCTGCTCTAAGAGCGAGTGTCAGGTGGGCGCCGCGACCCCGCGCATACGCGCCAAGCACTGAGCCCACTAGACGCCGACGACATTTTGCGGCCTGCCCGCGCCCGCAGCGGCGATGTTGGCCACCGTCGTCTTGATAATGCGGGCCACCGCCTCGTTGGTGTCATAGGCGATGTGCGGCGTGATGATCACGTTGTCGAAGGCCAGCAGGGCGTGATCGGCCAGCAGCACCCGCAGGCGGGCGTCTTCTGCCTGCGCCCCTATGCGGAACAGCGCGGCTTCGTCCCGCATCGCGGCTTCCTCAGCGATGACGTCCAGCCCCGCGCCCGCGAGACGGCCCGAGGTTAGGGCGCGCACCAGGGCCGGCGAATTGACGACGCCGCCGCGGGCGGTGTTGATCAGCACGGCGCCGGGTTTCATCAGATCGAACTGGTGGTCAGAGATCAGGTCGGTGGTCGTGGGGCCGCCCGGCAAGTGAATCGTGATGACGTCCGAGGACTTCAGCACCTCGTCTAACGGCGCGAACTGAAAGCCGAGACTGTCGGCGCGCCGGGGTTCCTCGGCGAGGTCGAAGGCGAGGACGTCCATGCCGAAGCCCTGGCCAAGCTGGATGACCCTTCGTCCGATCCGACCGGCGCCGATCACGCCCAGGGTCTTGCCGGCCAGGTCGAACCCGCGCAGCCCCTCCTGAGAGAAATCGCCCCGGCGAGTGCGCGCTACCGCTGGAATGATGTGGCGGCTCAGAGCTAGCAGCAGGGCGAACGTATGCTCGGCCACGGTCTGGTCGCCGTACGCCGGAACGTTGCAGACGGTGATACCGGCCGAGCGGCAATAGGCCATGTCGATATGATCGTAACCCGTCGAGCGCGTGGCGATCACTTGAAGGTCCGGCAACTGCTGCAATGCCGCCGCGCTCAAATCCGAGGACAGGAAGGTGCTTATGATCTGGGCGTCCTGCACGGCGGCCAAGGTCAGCCGACCCAGTCCCTCATCCTGGAACAACACCTGATGGTCGGGCGGCAAAAGGGCGTAGGCCGGCTGTTCGGCGGGATCGGTCTCGAAGATGACAACCTTCATCGGCCGCCCGTCCGGATGGGCGCTCCAGACGGCTCCGGCGTGCGGCGAAGTCCGACGGGTTGGCGGACCTGGATGCTGACAAGGTAGCTTATGATGTCGTCGATCTCCGGAACCTTGAAACGGAACTCCGGCATCGCCGGGTGACGCGTCAGCATACCTTCGGCCAGCGCCTCCTCCAGCATCTCGATGGGATAGCGGTTGCTGAGGTCACGGAACCGCGGTGCGGTCTTACTCGGGCTCTCGCCGCGAATGCCGGTGGCATGGCACATCGCGCAGTTGCGCTCGACGATCTGTCGTCCCCGGGTCGGGGAACCCTGCGCTTGAGCCCCATCGGCGGAAACTGCGGCCATGCAGAAGAGCGCGCCCGCGAGGGCGGCGGCGAAGCGGCGGCTATCCATGTCGGCTCCTGGGCCGTCGTCATACGGGCTAGGCCCGCGCCGGGGCGGACGTCCGCGCGGAACGCAGACGCTAATACGGCAGGACGGCGGTGTGGCTCACCATACCACCTGCGGCCGAAGTTCGACAGCGGACTTGGGTAGAAGCCATATTGGCTCGCCGATCACCGCGCGCGGGCGTAGGCTTCCCTCCCTCGAGGGTTCCGGCTTTGCACGACCCAATATCCCGATCCGCCCACGACCTTCCGCCTCAAGTTCTAGCTCTCGCGCACCGATGCGGCGCCAACGAAGCGGGCCTCGTCTCTCAGGTCAAGCTACGGCAGAGTGGAACGATGCGCGCGGACGCCGCTCATCCTTGGGCTCGGTTTCGCGCTGATCAAACCATATCCCTCGACAGACCGGGTTTCCGATGGCGGGCAACGACCGGTCCGTTTGATTTGGTCACGGTGACCGACGCTCTCGATGAAGCGGGCCCCAGCCTGACGGTGAAGGCTTTCGGCGTCATACCGCTGGCGCGGGTGGCCGCCGACGATGCGCTCACCAAGGGCGAGTTGCTGCGGTATCTCGCCGAACTGCCGCTCGCGCCGGACGCGATGCTGCGCAATACCGCCCTGGACTGGGAGGTGCTGGGGCCATCGACCCTCCACGTTTCCGCAACAGTTGGCGGCGTTCGCGCGCGGATCGTGTTCACCCTGGATGCTGACGGCCTGGTCGCCTCGGCCTTCGCGCCAGATCGGCCGCGGCTCGAAGGCGCAACGACGGTTGAGCATCCCTGGCAAGGCCGGTTCGGCGCATATCGTCTCCACCACGGCCGCCGGCTGCCCTTCGCAGCGGAAGTTGCCTGGATCATTGAAGGCGCGGTCCTTCCGGTCTGGCGCGGGCAAATGGAAGATTGGACGATGTCGTGACGACCCTCGATGCACGACGCCTCAGGCTGGTCCGCGGCGTGCACACGGTCATCTGACTGGTGATGGCGTCGGCGGTGCTGGTAGTCGTCTATGGCGCAGTGACCGGCGCCTCCGGCGCCTGGCTCTGGATCGCGGTGGGCCTGGTCTTTTTCGAGACAACCATATTCATCGCCAGCGGAATGCGCTGCCCCTTGACCGCTCTCGTGCTGAAGTACGATACGGCGCGTACCGGCGTTTCGGACACCTTCCTGCCTAAAAGATTTACCCGGCATACGCTTGCCCTCTTTGGGCCTCTGGTCGTGCTGGGATTTGTCCTGCTGGCGGTTCGAATTCTTGCGTGACAGCTGACGCTCGAGCCGCTTAACGCGCAAAAGCGGACATGGGCGGCCAGGCAGGCATTCGGCGCCCGCCTACCCCTTCGGCTTCAAATCCGGCCTAGACGCCAGGAACGCCGCCTTCTCCGCCTCGGTCAGCACCTTGCCCTTCTTCAGCCGCGCCATCTTCGGGCTGGCTTTGGAATAGGCTTTCGGCTCGGTCTTGGGCGTGCCGCCCTTCAGGTCGGACAGCCTCATCGGCGGCTTGCTCATCGCGCGCTCCTCGTCTTGGTCTTGGGCATGGCTTTAGAACCCCAGCTCCGCCTGCGCCACCGTCTGGCCTGAGGCGGTCTCCGGCAGGTGGCAGGTGAACACCGCGCCGTGGCCGGGTTCGCTCTGCACCTCGACCCAGCCGCCGTGCAGTTCGATCAGGGCCTTCACCAGCGCGAGGCCAAGGCCGGCGCCGCCGCGGTCGCGGCCGACGAAGCGGTCGAACAGGTAGGGCTGCACGTGGAAGGGGATGCCGCGCCCGGTGTCGGTCACCGAGAGTCGAAGCTCGCCCGAGGCGCGCGTGGCGGCAAGCGTGATGGTCCCGTCCGGCGGCGTCTGGCGCAGGGCGTTCTCGATCAGGTGATCCAGCGTCTGGGCCAAGCGCTTAGCGTCGCCGCGTATGTAGCCGACCGAGGCGTCGTCGCAGGCGGTGACGATGGAAAGATTGCCGGCTTCGGCTTGCGGCGCCCAGCGCGCGGCGGCGGCGTCGAGCAGTTCGCACATGCGGATCTCGTCGCTGTCGAGCACCATCTCGTTGGCGTCGATCTGGGCGATGTCGAGCACGTCCTCGATCGAGCGCGCCAGCTGGGTGGCGGCGTTGCGCACGCTTGCGGCGTAGCCCTTGCCGCGCTCCGACAGGCTCTCGCCCTGGCTCTGCAGCAGTTCGCTGTAGCCGATGATGGTGGTGAGGGGTGTCCTCAGTTCGTAGGAGACGTTGCCGACGAAATCGCGCTTGAGGCGCTCGGCTTCCGCCAGCGCCTGGCTGCGGTCGGCGAGCGCGCTTTCCAGCTGGCGCGTGTCGGTGACATCCGAGAACGCGATCAGGGTGGCTCCATCAGGCAAGGGTCTTGTCTGATAAACAACGATGCGGCCGTCGCTGGTGCGCGTCTCGCCGAACACCGGCTGGCGCGATTCCGGATCGGGGTCGGCGACGCGGCCCTTCATCTCGCGCCAGAAGGTCAGGTCGTGCAGGCGCGGCACGCACAGCTCGACCACGCCCTCGAAGTCGCCGGCGGCGTCGAGCTGCGGCGGGGTGACGTTCCAGAAGCGGGCGAAGGCCTCGTTGTGCAGGCGAAGCCGGCCGTCGGAGCCGAACACGGCCACCGCGTCGTTCAGCTTGTCGAGCGTGGCCTGCTGCACCTGAATCTGGCCGTTGTACTGGGCTTTCAGTTTCAGCTCGCCGGTGATGTCGCTGAACAGGAAGACGAGGCCGCCGAGCGGGTGCGGCTGGCGCACGACGCGCAGGGTGCGTCCGTCCGGCAGGGTCCACACCTCGTCGTCGAGAGTCCCGGCGGCGTCGTAGCGCGCCAGTTCGCCGGCGCGCCAGCGGGCGTAGTCCGCCGTCTCCGGCAACCGGCGGCGCTGGCGCAGACGGTCGAGCACCTCGCCGTGCGTGGGGTTGTCGGCCAGCCACGCGGGCTCCAGCCCCCACAGTTCGGCGAAGGCGGTGTTGTGGAAGGACAGTTTCTTCGACGCGCTGAAGATCGCCACCGCCTCGGCGATGTGGTTCAGCGTCTCGTCATGCGCCTCGACCTGGCGCTTGAGGATTTCCTTCATCTCCTCGGCGGGGGTGACGTCGAACGACCACACGCCGGCGCCGCCGCCCTCCAGCGGTTCGGCGACGAAACGCAGCGCCCGGCGGCGGCCGTCGATGGAGGTCCAGCGCACCGTCTCGCGCGCGGTCGACAGGTTGGCGGCCTCCGCGGCCAGGGCGTCGGCGGCGCTGTCCAGGGTGTGGCCGGCGGCCAGGGCCTGGGCCATGGTGTCGTCCCCGGCGGCGGCCAGCCAGGCGCGGTTGCCCCATTCCGGCCTGCCGTCGGCGCCGGCGATCCAGGCCGGTTCGGGCCGCGCGTCCAACCAGGCGGCGAAGCGGGCGGCGGTGGGCAGGGCCTCGGCGCCTCCGGCCAGGGCGGCCAGGCGCAGCCAGGCCAGGGCCCCGGCGGCGCGGCCCTCGACCGAAACGGCGCCGCCGGAGCCGCGCGCCTCGAAGGCGCAGGGCTCGCCGCGTTCGAACAAAGCGCGCAGGCGGCGGGCGTGGTCGGGCTCGCCACGCATCAGGGCGTTGACCACCTCCTGGGCGTTGGCGTCGTCGTCCAGCCCCAGCACGGCGGCGCAGGCGGCCAGGCTGTCCTCGCCGCTGGCCAGTCGGGCCTGGCCGTCCTCGACCGACAGCAGGGCGGAATCGAAGGCTTCGGCGGAGGCGTGGGCGGAGAGGGCGTCCTCCTGCAACCGCGCCAGCTGGCCGGTCAGGGCGCTCATGGCCGCTTCCAGCCGCCGGCGCTGCGAGAGGGCCCACAGGGTGGCGCAGATGGCCAGCGACACCGCGCCGGCCGCGGCGGCCAGGATCAGGTGCTGGGAAGTCATACGCCCGCCTTAGCGAATCACAGCTTGGAGCATAGCCCCAAAAACCCCCTCCGCCGTCACCCTCGGGATTGGCTTCGCCGCGCTACGCGTGTCCCGACCCGAAGGGCGGCCGAAGGCCAGCGCCCATGGTTCAGCAACCGGATCGTCTGGCGTCCGTCACGCGGACAGATGGGTCCTCGGGACAAGCCCGAGGATGACGACTATTGTCGCGTATGGCTTCCGAACACCCCCTCGACGACGCCGTCGCCCCTGGCCTGGACGACTTCGCCCGCCTGGCCCGCGCGGCCTTCGACGCCCTGCCCAAGCCCTTCCGCGACATGGCCGGCGAGGCCCTGTTCGTGGTCGAGGACTTCGCCGAGCAGACGGTGCTGGACGACATGGGCATTCCCGACGCCTTCGAGCTCACGGGGCTCTATTCCGGCGTCGACCTGACCCGGCGCTCGGTGCTCGACAACGGCGCCCAGCCGCCGATGGTGTTCCTCTACCGCCGGCCGATCCTCGACGAATGGGCCGAGCGCGGCGACGTCACCTTGAGCGAACTGATCACCCACGTGCTGGTGCACGAGATCGGCCATCATTTCGGCCTGTCGGACGACGACATTCACCGCATAGAGGACGGGTAGAGCTTTGCTGCACTGCGGCACAAAGCGTCATGTTAGGTTCACCTTCATGGGCTTAGAGCCATGATTTCCCGGAACAGGGCGCCCGCGCGGTGCGTTGCGCGGCCTGACTGGGGTGGAATAGCGAACGGACCCACGATGAAAACCACGGCCGCCGTCCTGCTGATCGCCGCGCTGATGGCCGCCCCCGTGTCGGCGTCGGCCGCCGCCCCGCCGCCGACCAAGCCGGTGCCGACGGGCTTCTTCAGCGGTCGCTGGTATGAGATCGCCCGCCTGCCGACCAAGAGCCAGAAGGACTGCGAAGGCTCCATCAGCCAGTTCACCGGCGCCAACGCGTCCGGCGACTTCAACGTCACCCAGACCTGCCGGGTCGGCTCGCTGGACGGGCCGCTGAAATCCCTGGCCGTGGTGGGCAAGATCATGCCCGGCGCCGACAACGCCAAGTTCACCCTGACCTTCTACAAGCTGGTGAAGCAGGAATACTGGGTCATCGACCGCAGCGAGTCGCTGGACTGGGCGGTGATGGCCACGCCGGGCGGCAACTACGCCTGGCTGCTGAGCCGCAAGCCGGTTATGCCCGCCGGCGAGAAAGCCACGGTGATCGCCAAACTCAAGGCCGCCGGCTACCCGGTGGAGAAGCTGGTCTTTCCTAAACAGCCCGGCGCCTAGGGCTCAGCGGCCGTAGTTCTCCGCCGCGCGGAAGGCGGCCAGACGCGCGATCAGGTCCGCCGGGACCGGCTGATCGAGCGGAAAACGGATCGTGCCCTTGTCGAGCGAATAGGCCGCCAGCTCGCTCGCGAAGGCCGCTCGCATCGCTTCGCTGAGCGGGTAGACGGCGTAGTGCTTCTTCCAGCCGGCGAAGTAGAGCGCCAGCCGCCCGTCCAGGCGGTAGGCCGGAATCTGGTAGGCGATCTGCTCGGTGGCGGCGGGCATGCCGGCGAGGATGGCGGCGCGCACCTGGCTCAGCACCGGCCGCACGGCCTCGGGCTGGGCAGCGATGTAGGCGTCGACGGACGCGGGCTTGGCCATCGGGCGTCTTCTCCTCGGGCTTGATCCTCCGAACATAACCGGAACATAATCGCGGGCAATGGACGACGGTGCCCTGATCCTCACTTCTCCCGCCCGGCCCCAGATCACCGACGGGGTGACGCGCGGCGCCTGGCGGCTGCTCGACGCGCTCGGCTTCGCGGCGGCCAGCGAGGTGTGCCTGCCCAACGGCCGCCGGGCCGATCTGATGGCCCTCGGCCCCAAGGGCCAGATCGCCATCGTCGAGGTCAAATCCGGTGTCGAGGATTTCCGCGTCGACCTCAAATGGCCCGAGTACCAGCCCTATTGCGATCTGTTCTATTTCGCTGTGGCGCCGGAGTTCCCGCAGGAAATCCTGCCGGACGAGCCCGGCCTGATCGTCGCCGACGGCTTCGGCGGGGCGGTGGTGCGGGAAGCGGTCGCTGAGCCGCTGGCCGGGGCGCGGCGCAAGGCGCTGACACTGGCCTTCGCCAGGTTGGCGGCGTTCCGGGCGGCGGCACTCTAGTCCGCTCGTCCTGGCGAATGCCGGGATCCAGATGACAAAGCGCGCAAGCTGGCGCGATGGAGCCTTATGATCTGGGCCCCGGCATTCGCCGGGGTGAGCGGCGTTTTTGCTAGCGCGGCGCTCTTTTCGACTGAATCCGCTGCAGGGTCCGCCGGTGCATGTTCAGCCGCCGCGCGGTCTCCGAGACGTTGTTGTTGCACAGCTCGTAGATGCGCTGGATGTGCTCCCAGCGCACGCGATCGGCGCTCATGGGATTTTCCGGCGGCTTGGGGTTCTCGCCGCTGCGGGCGAGCAGGGCGTTGACCACGTCGTCGGCGTCGGCCGGCTTGGACAGGTAGTCGATGGCCCCGGCTTTCACCGCGGCCACGGCGGTGGCGATATTGCCGTAGCCGGTCAGCATGATGATGCGGGAATCGGGGCGCACGCCGCGGATCGCCTCCACCACCTCAAGCCCGGCCCCGTCGCCCAGCCGCATGTCGCAGACGGCGTAGGCCGGGGGGCGGGCGCGCAGCAGGCGGACCGCTTCGGCGACGCTCTCGGCCAGCTGGACGTCGAAGCCGCGCTGTTCCAGGGCCCTCCCCAGGCGGTTGCGCAGGGGCGCGTCGTCGTCGAGCAACAGCAGGGTCTTGTCGGGAAGCGCTTCCACAACGCTGTTCAGGTCGCTCATTTCAGCCTCCCGCCCGGGATCGCGGCCGACTCGCCGGCGGCCGGTCCGGTTGCGTCATCCTGTCGCATGTTCGCCCTGCTCATCAACCCCCCTGAAAATACCGTCGGCGGCCGCCTCGAGGGCCGAGCGGGGCCAGCGCGCCAGCACCACCGCCCCGCCGCGTTTCTCATTGCGGAAATCGACTGAGGCGCCGGTTCCTTCCAGCAGGGTCTTGGAGATGAAGAAGCCCAGCCCCATGCCGACATGGCCGCTGCGCGAGCCTTCCGCCCCCGGGCGCGAAGTCACGTAGGGTTCGCCCAGCTTGGTCAGCACCTCGGTCGAAAAACCGGGGCCGTCGTCGCGCACCTCGACCGAGACATGGCGGGCGTCGAACCGGGCGGTGACCAGCACCTCGGAGCGGGCGAAGTCTGTCGCGTTCTCGACGAAGTTGGTCATGGCGTGGATGATCTCCGGCAGGCGCCGGATGTCGGGGGCCTGGCCGGGGCCGCCGGTGACCACCGCCTCCACCCGCACCGGCCCGCCGGCGTGGGGCTCGATCACCTCGTGCAGGAACTGCTCCAGGGACAGGCGCTCGTGCATCGGGTCGTCCGCGGCCTCAGGCGTGGCGGTCAGCCGGGCCAGGATTTCGCGGCAGCGCACCGCCTGGGCGATCAGCAGTTCGGCGTCGTCCCGCTCTTCGTCGGTCTTGGCGCTGCGGGCGATCTCGCGGGCGACGATGGCGATGGTGGCCAGCGGCGTGCCAAGCTCGTGCGCGGCCGCCGCCGCCAGGGCGCCCAGGGCCGACATCCTCTGCTCACGTGCCAGGACGGTCTGGGTGACGTCCAGCGCCAGCTCCATCCGCGACGCTTCGGCGGCGGCGGCCCAGGCGTAGCCGGCGGTGGCGGCGATCCCGAGCACATTGGCGGTCAGCCAGCCCAGGTGGCTGATCAGGCTCTGCGACGAATAGGCCGCCGGGCTTTGCAGCGGCAGGGAGAAGAAGGTCAGCAGCACCGAGGCGCCCATCGACATCAGGCCGATGAACAGGGCGTACCGGCCGGGCAGGGTGGTGGCCGCCAGCACCGCCGGGGCGATCAGCAGCAGGGAAAACGGGTTGGTGATGCCGCCGGTCAGGTACAGCAGGCCGGAAAGCTGCAGGGTGTCGAAGGTCAGTTGCAGCGCCGTTTCCCAGTCCAGCGCCAGCCGTTGGCCGGGCGAACTGAAGGTCAGGATCAGGTTCAGCCACGTCGAAAGCCCGATCAGGGCGAAACAGGCGGCGAAGGGCAGGTCGAATTTCAACAGCAGGCCGCAGCCCAGCACCGCCAGGGTCTGGCCGACGATGGCGATCCAGCGCTGGGTGACCAGGGTGCGCATCCGCAGGCGCGAGCGGCGCGGCACGCCCATGCCGCCGGGGCCGGCGGCGAACACCGCCCAAGGCCCGCGCGGCGGGTCTTGCGGCGGGGCCGGCGGCGGCCTATCGAGACCGGGCTTTGGCGGCGCGGACGTCATTTAAGCCTCAGGATTGTCCAGTTCGGCGGGCAAGGCGAGCCGAGCCTTTCCGATTTCAGATTTCTTCGTCCGAAAGCGGACGAAAAGGCTCGGAATCTATAAATATTGGCGTGACGGGCGGCGAAACCGGAAGCCACTTTCGCCTGTCACGCCTAGAAGAACGCGCCCCAGCCAATGAGGATCAAGTGAAGCTCAACCGTGTGACCCTGACACTGGGGCTGGCCGCCACACTGGCGGTGCTGGTGGCCGTGTCCTTCGCCGTGCAGCGCGGCGCCGGCGACGGCGGCAAGGCCCTGGTCGGCGGGCCGTTCCAGCTGGTCGACCAGGACGGCGGGGCGGCGGACGAGGCCGTGCTCAAGGGGCGCTGGAGCGCGGTGTTCTTCGGCTTCACCCATTGCCCCGACGTCTGCCCTGGCACCCTGCAGGCGCTCAGCGCCGCCGCCGCCCAGCTCGGGCCGGAGCAGGCCAAGGACCTGCAGGTGGTGTTCATCTCGGTCGATCCGGCGCGCGACACGCCGGCGGCGCTGAAATCCTATCTGGAAAGCCAGAGGCTGCCGGTGCGCACGGTCGGCCTGACCGGCGACGAGGCCCATATCAAGGCCGCCGCCGCCGCCTACCGCGCCTATTACGAGCGCGCCGGCCTCAAGGGCGGGGGCTACACCATGAACCACTCCACCGCCGTCTATCTGATGGACAGGCGCGGCCGGTTCGACCGTGTGCTGGCCTATGGCCTCACCCCCGCGGAGATGGCGGTCCAGATCAAGGCGGCCATTCAGGGCTAACAGTGTCGTAACGCCGACACTGGACACCTGTACGCGTTCGGGTGTTATGTTGCACTGCAACCAAAGTTAGGCGTTCCATGCTCTACGCGCTGCACGAAGCCCGCTACTACGCCACCACCCCGCTGAGGGCCGGAGCCAAGGTGGCGCGGGATTTCTGGGGCTCGCCTTTCAATCCGATGAGCCAGACCCTGCTGGGCCGGCAGATGACCGCCGGCGCCGATCTGCTCGAGAGCACCACCCGCCGCTACGGCAAGCCGGAATGGGGCATCGACACCATCAAGGTCGGCCAGGTCGACGTGCGCGTGCGCCAGACGGTGGTGTGGGAAAGCCCCTGGTGCAGGCTGATCCAGTTCGACCGCGACATGGCCGACATGCGCCGGGCCGGCAAGTTCAGCCTCGATCCCGCCGTGCTGATCGTCGCGCCGCTCTCGGGGCACTATGCGACCCTGCTGCGCGGGACCGTGGAAGCCTTCCTGCCCGACCATGCCGTGTTCATCACCGACTGGAAGAGCGCCCGCGACGTGCCGATGATGGACGGGCGGTTCGACTTCCACGACTACGTCGACCACATCCGCACCATGCTCGGCGTGCTGGGCCCACGCCCCAATGTGGTGGCTGTCTGCCAACCGGGCCCGCCGGTGCTGGCCGCCGCCGCCCTGATGGCCGAGGACAACGACCCGTCGCGCCCGGCCTCAATGACCTTCATGGGCTCGCCCATCGACGCCCGCAAATCGCCGACGCTGGCGAACAACCTGGCCAAGGAAAAGCCCTTCGCCTGGTTCTCCTCGAACATGATCTACACCGTGCCGGCGCCCTATCCCGGCGCGATGCGGCGGGTCTATCCGGGCTTTGTCCAGCTGGCCTCTTTCATGACCATGAACCAGGCCAAGCACCAGGACGCGCACAAGAAGTACTTCGAGGACCTGGTGGCCGGCGACGGCGACGGGGCGGAAAAGCACCGCGAGTTCTACGACGAGTATCTGTCGGTGCTGGACCTGACCGAGGAATTCTACCTGCAGACCATCGAGATCGTGTTCCAGAAGCACCTGCTGGCCAAGGGCGAGCTGGTCCACCGGGGCCGGCAGGTGCGGCCGGAGGTGATCACCGACATCGGGCTGATGACGGTGGAGGGCGAGAACGACGACATCTCCGGTGTCGGCCAGACCCAGGCGGCGCACGATCTCTGCACGGGCCTGCCGCAAGCGCTGAAGGAGCTCTATGTCGCGCCCAAGGTCGGACACTACGGAGTGTTCAACGGCCGCCGCTTCAACCAGGACATCTACCCGCGCGTGCGCGACTTCATCCTCAGGACCGACCCGAATTTCAGCGCCAAGGCTGTTTGACGGCCGAATCGGTTCCTATTTAGGGGGCGATGTCCCTCTTTCGTTCTCGTTCCCCCCGCCCCGCTGACGGCGACCGGCTGCAGATCGCCGGCGTCACCGTCCGCCTGTCCGTCAACCCGCGCGCCCGGCGCGTGTCGCTGCGCGTCGACCGCGCCCGCTTCGAGGTGGTGGCCGTGGCCCCCAGTCCGCGCAAGCTGGCCGAGGCCGTGGCCTTCGCCCACCAGCGCGAGGCGTGGATGGCGCAGCAGATGGCCGACATCCCTGAGCAGATCCTGCTCGCCCCCGGCCAGACCCTGACGCTGTTTGGCCGCCCGGCCGTGCTCGGCGTCACGCCCGGCCGCCCGCGCCGCCTGGTCGACCCCACCGGCGGCCCCGACCGCATCGTCGCCCCGGCCAAGGATGACGACGGCGAGGCCTGGCGCGCCGCCATCCTGCGGCTGCTCAAGCGCGAGGCCCTGGCTGGCCTGTCGCGGCGGACGCAGACCTATGCGGCGGCGCTGAAACAGCCGATGCCCAAGGTCGGGGTGGCCGACACCCGTTCGCGCTGGGGCTCCTGCCGCCCGGCCCGGCGCGGCCACCAGGCGGCGATCCGCTACAGCTGGCGGGTCATGCTGGCGCCGCCGGCCATCGCCGACTACCTGTGCGCCCACGAATGCGCCCATCTGGTGCGCGCCGACCACTCGCCGAAGTTCTGGGAGGTGGTGGCGACCCTGAACGGCGACCCCACGCCCCACCGCGCCTGGCTGCGCCAGCACGGGGCGAACCTGCACGGTATAGGTTGAAACCTGCCGTCGTCACCGACGCCTCGCGAGACAGGAGGATAAGGTCAGCGGTCGGTTCCAAGCCGGCGCAAGTCAGCTTTTCGCCATGCGCCCAATCAAAAGACCGGTCGCCATCAGCACCGCGGCGCTCGCCAGATGGAGCGCCATGTCCAGCAGGGTGATGGCGAACGGATGGAAGAACTGCAGCGACCCTGGCCCATTCGCGGCCGGCTCAAGGAAAGCGCGCCGCGTCTTACCGGATGGAGTCGATCGCCTTGATCACCTCGGCGACGGGCGGCCGTTTCTGGTAGGTCTCCTCAGCGAGCGAGGCGCGGATCACGCCCTGCCGGTTGACAACGAAGATCGCGGGCCGCGGCACGCCGTGAGCGCGGTTTCCCACCGGATATTGCGGATCGCGCAGGCCCCACCGGTCGATCACCACAGACTTGGGATCGGAAAGCAGCGGGAAGGTGATCGCGCGCCGCTCGACGAAGGTCTTGGCCACCGCGCTATCGTCATAAGAAAGGCCGACGATCTTGTAGCCCCGCCGCTCGAATTCCGCCGCGCCTTCGTTCATGGCCATCAGTTGGACCTGGCAGAAGGGGCACCAGCCTGCCGAACGGAAGAACATCAGCACCACGCCCTTGGAGCCCGCCAGCTCCGCGAGCCGGCGCGGCGTTCCATTGTGGTCGGCGATGACGCCCAGGTCCGGCGCGCGGCTGCCAACCTTGGGCCCGAAGGGCGCGTCGGCCAGCGCCGGGCCGGCGACAGTCAGGACGGCCAGCAGGGCCGCGGCCACGAGGGCTCGGCGGTCAGGATAGGTCAGCATCATTTCCTCCAACGGGTTGGACGCAAGGCGCCGCAGTCGATCACACAGGTCAGAGGGCCAGCGTGGGCGCGCGGTCGAAGCGGCAACCTAAATTCGCTCGGCCGCAGGCTAAGGTTACACGGCCGCGCCGCGCCGTGGGCTTGGCCGCCCGCGCGATGGGCTGCTGCAAGGGTTCAGCTAGCGGCCCTGGCCTGACGGCGCCAAGCTGCGGCATCGGCGGACTCAAGCAGGCGGCTCATTTTGAAGATCGGCGTCACCACCTTCCAGGACGACCCGTGGGAACAGGTCACGGCGGCGGCCTTCGTCGAGGCGCTCGGCGCGCGCCACCAGGTCGCCCGGCTGAGCGGCTATCCAGAGGGCGATCAGCAGTTCGACCTGCTGTTCGTCATCGGCGTCCGGCCGTTGTGGCGCTTCAAGCTGGACGAACAACGGCTGCGGCGGCACTGCCGCATCATCTGCGAGACCGGCGAGTACTCGCTCGACCGGCGCGCGACCTTCGCAGACTACTACGGCTACTTTCTGCTCAACGGCCTGAACCTGGCCGAAAACAACTTCCGGATTCCGCGCTTCGTCCGCGACGACCTGCTCTATCCGGACAAGAACGACGACCTTCTGTGCATCTTCGTCGACCACTACCTGGACCGGGCCCCGTTCCTGGAGCTGGTGGTCGAGCAGATCGAACGCTGCCCCTTTCCCCATGAGGTGCTGCACCAGACCTTCGAGGGCGTGGTCCGCGACCCGGACTGGGGCAAGATCCTGGCCGAGATCGCCCGGATCGGCACCGGCAAGGCGCCCTACTACAAGACCCTCCCCTTTGAAGAGGTCGCCGCCGGCTATCGCCGCGCCCACGTCTTCATGCCCACCCACGTCGAGACGGTGGGGGTGGTCCCGACCGAGATCGGCGCCTGCGGGGCCCTGACCCTGCTGCCGCCGCGCACCGTGCCCGACGGGGTGCTGAACGGGGTCGCGCATGTGCTGTACGACCGGGACAACCCCGTGGACTGGCCGGCGGTGAAGGCGCAGACGACGCCGGAGCGCCAGGCGCAACACCGCCAGGGCGTGCTGGCGGCCTACGGTTTCGACAACTTCAGCCGGGCGCTGCTGGCGTTTCTCGAGACCATACCGTCGGGCTGAGGCGGGCCTAGTAAGGCAGGCCGTCACCGGCCCTCGGCGTGGGCGCCTGGGCCGCCGGCGCCGGGGCGGCTGCCGGGGCCGGCGGGTTGTTTCCGCCGATGCCGAAGCCCGACAGCAGGTCGCCGATCGGGTCGGGGCCGTTGTCGACCGGCGGCGCGGCGCCGCCGGGGATCGGCTGGGCCTTGAGGCGGGGCAGGGCGCCCTGCATGAAACTGCGCCAGATCTGCGCCGGGGCGCCGCCGCCGGTGACGCGCTTCATCGGCGTGTTGTCGTCGCGCCCGGTCCAGACCGCGGTGACGAAGCCGCCGGTGTAGCCGACGAACCAGGCGTCGCGGTAATCGCTGGTGGTGCCGGTCTTGCCGGCCAGGTCGTAACCGGCGACACGCGCGCCAGCGCCGGTGCCGCTGGGGGACGCGATCACCTGGCGCATCATCTGGTTCATGTACTGCAGCGCCGGCGAGCCGATCACGGCGGTGCGCGTGTTGCGTTCGACGCCGTGGTCGTACAGCACCTTGCCGGCGGCGGTGCGGATACGCTCGATGCCGTAACCGCGCGCGGTGAAGCCGCCGTTGGAGAAGGGCACGTAAGCCTGCGCCATCTCCATGGGCGAGACCTCGACCGCGCCCAGAGCCATCGACGGGTCGAGCTGGATGCGCGAGGTGATGCCCAGCCGCTTGGCGGTGTTGGCGACGTTCTGGGTGCCGACCTCGTTGGCCAGGCGCGCGGCGACGGTGTTGATCGATTCCGCCAGGGCCCGCTCCAGGGTGATAGGCCCCAGATACCGGCCGGTGTAGTTGCGCGGCTCCCAATTGCCGATCTTCAGCGGCTCGTCGGCGACGATGACGGACGGGTTGCGCCCGGCCTCCATGGCGGTGAGGTAGACGAACGGCTTGAACGACGAGCCGGCCTGGCGGCGCGCGTCGGTGACGCGGTCGAACTCGCTGTCGGCGTAGGAGGCGCCGCCGATGTAGGCGCGCACGCGGCCTTCGCCGTCCAGGGCTACCAAGGCCGCCTGCTGCACGCCCTGGCTGGCGCGGGACGTGACCCCGGCGCGCACGGCGCTCTCGGCGGCGGCCTGGATCGGCAGGTCCAGGGTGGTCTCGACCACCAGGTCCTCGGTGGGCTCGCCGACCATGGTCCGCACCTGGGCGTCGACCCAGTCGGTGAAATACTGCGCCCGCTGGTTGGCCAGGACGGCGCTGACGCGCACGGGCGTGTTGAAGGCCTGCTCGCGCTCCTCCTCGGTGATGGCATGGGTGGAGACCATCTCGTCGAGCACGATGGTGGCGCGGCGCTCGGCCCGCTCGCGGTTGTAGACCGGGCTATAGCGCGACGGCCCCTTCATCAGCCCGGCCAGCAGGGCCGCCTCGCCGATGGTCAGGTCCTTGGCCGGCTTGTTGAAATAGCGCTGAGCGGCAGCCTCGATGCCGTAGGCGCCTGCGCCGAAGTTCACCCGGTTGAGGTAGAGGGCCAGGATTTCCTTCTTGGTGAACTTCAGCTCCAGCCAGATGGCCAGGATCAGTTCCTGTCCCTTGCGGCGCCAGGTCTGGTCGAAGGTCAGGAACAGGTTGCGGGCCAGCTGCTGGGTGATGGTCGAGCCGCCGCCGACGATGCGCCGCTCCTTGATCAGGCCGAACGCGGCGCGGGCGATGCCGATCGGGTCGAAACCTGGGTGGTAGTAGAAGCGCCGGTCCTCGATGGCCAGGAAGGCGGACGGCACGTACTTGGGCAGGGCGTCCAGGTCCACCGGCGGGGCGAACTGGCTGCCGCGCACCGCCAGCAGGGCGCCGGAACGGTCGAGATAGGAGATCGACGGCTGGCGCTTGGCGTCGAAGATCTTGCTGGTGTCGGGCAGGTCGGTGGCGAACACCGCGAACAGGGCGGCCAGGAAGATCAGCCCCCACACCCCTGCCACCGCGCCCCAGTAGAGGGTCGCCTGCAACGGCGTGCGGCGTGGCCGCGGGTTGTTCGGAGCGTTCGTCATGCCAATCTGTGAGGCTCTTAACCTAAGCCCATCAAAGGCGCGACAATATTGGCGGGCTCAAGGCTGCGGCAATTCTGCTATGGAACACATGTGACCCTGACCCTCGATCTCTCCCGCGCGACACCGGCTCCGGCCGCGCCCGTCAACCTCTCCGGCATGACCCGCGCCGAGCTGGCGGCGGCCCTGGTCGAGGCCGAGGTGGTCGAGCCGCGCCAGGCGAAGATGCGCGCCAGCCAGATGTGGCGCTGGATCCACCACTTCGGCGTCACCGACTTCGACCGCATGACCGACGTCGGCAAGGACCTGCGGGCCAAGCTGATCGAACACTTCACCGTCGCCCGTCCGGAGATCATCGAGCGCCAGGTCAGCAGCGACGGCACCCGCAAGTGGCTGCTGCGCACCGCACCGGGCATCGAGGTCGAGGCGGTCTATATCCCCGACGTCGGTCGCGCCGGCGCGCTGTGTGTCTCCTCGCAGGTGGGCTGCACGCTCAACTGCACCTTCTGCCACACTGGCACCCAGCCGCTGGTGCGCAACCTGACCGCGGCCGAGATCGTCGCCCAGGTGCAGGTGTGCCGCGACGACCTGGAGGAGTGGCCGTCCGACAAGGCCGACCGGCGCCTTTCCAACATCGTCTTCATGGGCATGGGCGAGCCGCTCTACAATCTCGACAACGTCGCCGCCGCCATCGACATCATCAGCGACAACGAAGGCATCGGCCTGTCGCGCCGGCGCATCACCGTCTCCACCTCGGGGGTGACGACGCAGCTTCAGGCGCTGGGGACACGCACCGGGGCCATGCTGGCGATTTCCCTGCACGCCACCCGCAACGAGCTGCGCAACGAGCTGGTGCCGCTGAACAAGAAATACGACATCGCCGAACTGATGGCGGCGGTGCGCGCCTATCCGGGCCTCTCCAACGCCCGCCGGGTGACGTTCGAGTATGTGATGCTCAAGGGCGTCAACGACACGCCGCAGGACGCGCGCGAGCTGGTGCAACTGGTCAAGGGCATCCCGGCCAAGATCAACCTGATCCCTTACAATCCTTGGCCCGGCGGCCTGTACGAGTGCAGCGACTGGGGCACGATCGAATCGTTCGCCGCCATCCTCAACCGCGCCGGCTACGCCAGCCCGATCCGCACCCCGCGCGGACGCGACATCCTGGCCGCCTGCGGCCAGCTCAAGAGCGAGAGCGAGAAGCTGCGCGCCAGCGCCCGGCGCAAGCTGGCCGAGGCCCCATCCGCCGAGGCCGCGCAGGACTAGCGCACCGCCAGCAACCGGCTCATGCTGCCCAAAATCCTGGGGAGAGTCGCGATGACGGGTTTGCCTGTGAGTTCGCTGAGCGCCGCCCTGGCCGCCGTCACCTTGGTGGCCTTAAGCCTGCCGGTCAGTTTCAAGCGCATGGAGTTGAAGGTCTCCGTCGGCGATGGCGGGGACGAGGGCCTGCGCCGCCGCATCCGCGCCCAGGGCAATTTCATCGAGTACGCGCCGATGGTCCTGATCGTCCTGGCCCTGGTCGAGGCCGGGGGCGGCCCGCCGCCGGTGCTGTGGACCCTCGGCGTCCTGCTGATCGCCGGCCGCTGGCTGCACGCCGCCGGCATGCTGCGCGGCTCCCAACCGCTGCGGGGGGCGGGCATGCTATGCACCTTCGCCTGCCTGCTGGGCGGGGCGGCCCTGCTGACCGCGCGTTTCGCCGCGGGCTAACACCTCGCGCCGTCCGAGGCCGGCATGCTATCGGTTGACCGGAACCACGCCGGAAACCCGCCATGCCGTCACAACTGCAGTCCCCCGAGATCCAGGCCTTCGCCACCGGATTTCCCCTCACCCTGCTGCACGCGGGCGTCACCCTCCTGATCCTGGTGCTGGGCACGGCGATTTACGCCCTGCTCACCCCGCACAAGGAAATCGCCCTGATCCGCGAGGGCAACGCCGCCGCCGCCCTGTCGCTGGGCGGGGTGATGGTCGGCCTGGCCATTCCGCTGGCGGTTTCCTTGAGCGCCTCGACCTCGGTGGCCGAGATCGCGGTCTGGGGCGCGGCCACGGTGGCGGTGCAGCTGCTGGTGTTCCGCCTCGTCGACATGGTGCTGCGCGGCCTACCGCAGCGGATTCAGGACGGCGAGGTCTCCGCCGCCGCCCTGCTGATCGGGGCCAAGCTGGCCACCGCCATCGTCCTGGCCGCCGCCTTCGCCGGCTAGGACACCGCCGAGTGCATTTCCCCAAGCTTCCCGACTGGGCGATCTACAGCGCCGTGGTCGCCGCCCTGGTGGTGGCCGCGATCGGCCGCCGCGAGGTGGCGGACGCCCCCGCGCCGCCGGACGTCGAGGGCGGGGTGCTGGGGCCGTCGTCGCCGTTCGACCCCTCGGTGGCGGTGAAAGTGCCGCAGACCCCCTCGCCCGGCGCGGGCACCGCTTTCTCGATCGCCGACGATGGGGTCTGGCTGACCGCCCGCCATGTGGTGGAGGGCTGCCAGCAGGTGGCGGTGGTGGTCGCTCCCGGCCGTGGCGTGACCGCCCAGGTGCAGCTTGATCCGCGCGGCGAGGCAGCGGTGCTGACCACCGTCGGCGGGGCGCCGGCCATGCCGCTGGGCATCAACCTGCCGATGCGGCGCGGCGACCGCGCGTTTCATCCCGGCTTCCCGCAGGGCCAGCCGGGCGAGGTCACCTCGCGCCTGCTCGGCCGCGAGAACCTGGTCATCCACGGCCGCGGCGCGCGCAGCGAGCCGGTGCTGGTCTGGGCCGAGGTCGGGCGAACAGACACCCTCGGCGGCAGCCTGTCGGGGCTGTCTGGCGCGCCGGCGCTGGACGTGGCCGGCCGGGTGATCGGGGTGACCATCGCCGAGGCCCCCCGGCGCGGGCGCATCTACACAACCGCGCCTGAGACCGTGCGTGAAATTATTTCGTCCAATCCGCGTCGCGCCTCAACCTTC
>CANJOB010000018.1 GCA_947475655.1 Caulobacterales bacterium
ACGACCTTCTGGCGCTTGCGCGCCTCGTTCTTCTTCTTCTGTTCCTGGAACTTGTACTTGCCGTAGTCGAGGATCTTGACCACCGGCGGGTCCGCGTTGGGCACGATCTCGACCAGGTCGAGACCGGCTTTCTCAGCCGCTTCCAGAGCCGACGAGACCGGCATGACGCCTTGCTTTTCGCCGTTCTGGTCGATCAGCAGGACTTTAGGAACTCGGATCTCGTCATTGATGCGCGGTCCGTCCTTGACGGGGGGCGCTTGCATGGGGCGGCGAATGGGCGGTGCTCCGTAATGGTTATGCGGCTGCGATATATGACTGCGCCGCCTGCGTCTATCAAGCGGCGCCGCCCTGTAGCCTTAAGTGATCAAGCTTATTCCGGCCGACCCTAGCGTCCGTGCAACAGGGACTGGGCCGCCCGCAGCACCATATCGACCGGCAGATCGGCCAGATCGGCCGAGTGCAGCACCGTGGCGTGGCCCCTGGGGCCGCACAGGGTGGGGTCGGAAGCGCCTGAAAACAGGGCCAAGGTCGGGGCTCCGGCGGCGGAGATCAGGTGCAACGGGCCGGTGTCGTTGCCCACCGCCAGGGCGGAACGGGCCCCCAGCACGGCGATCTGGGCGAAGTCGGTGCGGCCGGTCAGGTCGCGGGCGGACGGATTGTGCTTCTGGATCGCCCGGGCCAGGGCGCTCTCCTGCGGCCCGCCGACCACCACCACATCGAGCCCCAGGCCCCGCAGGGCGGCGGCTAACTGACCGTACTTTTCCGCCGGCCAGCGCTTTTCCGGCCGCTTGGCCGAGGCGCCCGGCACCAGCAGGGCGTAGGGCTTGGGCGACGGGGCGCCGGCCACCGGCCGCTGCTCCTTGAACTTGCGCAGGATCCACGACAGGTCCGGCGGCGGCGCCTCGCCTGGCTCGGTCGGGGCGTCGGGCCAGATGCCGGCCACGCGCAGCTGGTCGGCCTGGCGCTCCAGGGTGTGCATCTGGTCGCGGTTCTTGTTCAGGTGCCGGTGGCTGGCCCCCACGGCGATGCCCGACCACTGCGGCGGGAACGGCCCCAGCGCCGAGCGCAGGCCGCTGGAGCGGGTGGAGGTCTGCAGGTCGTAGATCCGGTCGAAGCGGGCCCGGCGCAGTCGCCGCACCAGGGTCAGCCACTCGCCGAAGGTCGCCGGCCGGCCGTCGGCCTCCACGGCGTTGAAATAGGGCGAGAGCTTGGCCAGGGCCTCGTAAGGCGGGGTGGTCAGCAGGGTGATGTGCGCGCCCGGGTGCGCTTCACGGATGCGCTTCATCGCCGCCAGGGCCAGGACGAAGTCGCCCAGGGCCCCCAGCTTGATGACGAGGATCTTGCGGATTTCGCGGCTCATGCCGCCTGACCGGCCTTGCTGCGGCGTTTCTCGATCACCTCGGCATAGACCTTCAGGGTCGCCTCGGTCATGGCCTCCACCGAATAGAGCCGGCGGGCGCGCAGGCGGCCGGCTTCCCCCATGGCGGCGCGGCGGCCGACCCCGGCCTCGATGGCGGTCGCCAAGGCGTCGGCCCAGGCGGCGGGATCGCCCGGCGCGGCCAGCCAGCCGGTCTGGCCTGGAATGACCGTCTCGCGCGCGGCGCCGTGGTCGGCGGCGATCACGGCCCGGCCCATCACCTGCGGCTCCACCGCCGTGCGGCCGAAGGCTTCCGGCTCCAGCGACGGGGCGATGGCCAGGTCGCTTAAGGCATAGGCCGCCGGCATGTCGTCGCAGTGGCCGACAATGCGCACCTGCGGGGCGACGTCGCGGTCCTTGATGTCCTGCTCCAGCTCGGCGCGGTAGCCGGCGCGGCCCTGGTCGTCGCCGGCCATGACAATGACGAAGCGCTCGACGCCGCGGCCTTTCAGCACCTGCGCCGCCGCGACCGCCAGGCTCTGGCCCTTCCAGCGGGTCAGGCGCCCGGCGAGCAGGATCACCGGGCGGCGCTCGTCGCGCTCCAGCCCCCAGGCCTTGCGCAGGGCCTCCAGCCGCGCCGGGGTGATCAGGCCGGGGGTGAAGCGCTTGAGGTCGATGCCGCGCGGGATGGCGACCACCTTGTCCGGGTCGATGCCGTGCTCGGCGATGACGTGGGCGCGGGTGAACTCGGAATTGGCGATCACCATGTCGCCGCGGGTCATCACCGCGTTGTACCAGCGCTTCAGGGCGCTCCTGGCGTTGTAGATGCCGTGGTAGGTGGCCACGAACGGCAGGTGGTTGCTGTGCGCCGCCCACAGGGCGCTGAACGCCGGGGCGCGGGAGCGGGCGTGCACCAGGCTCACCTTCTCGCGCTTGATCAGGTCCGACAGCCGCGCGGCGTTGCCCAGCATGATCAGCGGGTTCTTCGACTGCACCGGCATCTGCGCCAGGCGCCCGCCCTCGGCCTCCAGCCGCGCGGCCATGCGGCCGCCGCGCGTGGCCACCAGGCAGCGGCCGCCGGCGTCGATCACGGCGTGGGCGACGTCGAGCGTGGTCTGTTCGGCGCCGCCCGTTTCGAGCTCGGGCGTGACCTGCAGCAGGGTGAAGTCGGGAGGAAGTTGGCTCACGGTCTTGTCTTAGCGCTGAAAGCCCAACCTAAACAGCGGTTGGCCCGTGAAAAAGCCGCTAACCCGCGATGGTTGAAGTTCCCGCCGCTGGCCCTAGCTTACGCCCATGACCGAAACGGTGGAATTCCTCGACCGGGGCGACGACAGGATCGCCTACCGCGCCGTGGCGGGGGAGGGCCCGACGGTCGTCTGGCTGGGCGGCTTCGGCTCCGACATGGACGGGACCAAGGCGGCCGCCTTGAGCGACTGGGCCAGGGCCCAGGGCCGCGCCTATCTGCGTTTCGACTACTTCGGCCACGGGCGGTCCGAGGGCGATTTCGCGAAAGGGAGCATCACCCGCTGGCGGGCCGACGCCCTGGCCGTGATCGATGCATTGACCGAAGGGCCGCTGGTGCTGGTCGGCTCGTCCATGGGCGGCTGGCTGGCCTGCCTGGCGGCCCTGGCGCGGCCCGAGCGGATCGCTGGCCTGGTGTTGATCGCGCCGGCGGCGGACTTCACCAGCGCCCTGATGGAGCCGGAATTGCCGGACGAGGCCCGTCTCATGATCGAGGAGACGGGGGTCTGGCGGCGGCCGTCGCAGTACGGCGAGCCCATGCCGATCAGCCGCGTGCTGCTGGAGGACGGCGCCCGGTGGTCGATCCTGCCCGGCCCGGTTTCGATCGACGCCCCGGTGCGCATCCTGCAGGGCAAGGCCGACCCCGACGTGCCCTGGACCCACGCATTGGCCCTGTCGCAGGCCCTGACCGGCGAGGATCAGGTGTTCAGCCTGGTGGTCGACGGCGACCACCGGCTGTCGCGGCCGCAGGACCTGGCGCGGATGATAGAATTCGTGCGCGAGCTCGCTGCCTATGGCGAAGCTGGGCGTTGAAGCCTAAGGCGAACCTCCAGGGAGAACCGAAGCCGATGAAGCACCTGCCCAACATCCTCACCGGCGGACGGATCATCCTGACGCTGCTCATGTTCCTGGCTGTCATCCTCTCGGTCGGGGGCGTGCCTTTCCTCAGCGACCTGCTCACGCCCGACCAGCAGTTCTCGCTGCAGAAGTTCGCGGTCATCGCCTTCTTCGTCGCCGGGATCACCGACTTCTTCGACGGCTGGCTGGCGCGCAAGCTCAACGCCACCAGCCTTTGGGGGGCGATCCTCGACCCGATCGGCGACAAGGTGCTGGTCTGCGGCGCCGTCCTGTCGCTGATGGCTATGAACGTCGCCGCCAGCGCCTACCTGCCCTGCGCCCTGATCCTGTTCCGCGAGTTCACCGTCAGCGCGCTGCGCGAGGTTTCCGCGGCCAAGGGCGTCAGCCTGCCGGTAACGCTGCTGGCCAAGTGGAAGACCACCCTGCAGATCGCCTCGATCGGCTTTGAGCTGGTCATCGTCTCCTGGCTGGCGTTCGGCCTGCCGGCGGAATGGCAGGCGGGCGCCACCATCATGGCTGACAGCCTGCTGTGGATCGCCGCCATCGTCACCGTGATCACCGGGGCCCAGTATTGGGAAGCGGCGCGCGAAAAGCTGATGGATATCTAGGGCCTATTCCGCCGCCAGCAGCAGGCCGGCGCCAAAGGCTCGAAGCACCATCGCGACTCTCCATCGCAGTTGTGCTATTAAGAATGACTTGCAATTAGATCGAGCGCAAGCTTGGGATCACGACATCGGCGGCGGAGGGGGCGGCGGGTCTTCCGGCAGCGGGATGAACTCGTGGCCGTCATCGGGCGGCAGGGTCATGTGCCCGGCCTTCCAGTCGGCCTTGGCGGCCTCGATCCTGTCCTGGCTCGAAGCGACGAAGTTCCACCACAGCAGCCTTGGCCCGACGCTCTCCCCGCCCAGCAGCATAACCGTGGAGGGGACGATCGCCTTAACCGGCACGGTGCTCTCCGGGGCCAGCACGGCCATCTGACCCGTGGCGATCTGGCGGCCGTCGATTTCCACCATCCCGCGCGCCACATAGACCGCCCGCTCCGGATATTCGGCCGGCACGCCGCCCGTGACGCCGGCCTCCATCTCCCAATGCACATAGAAGAGGGGCGAATGGGTCTTCACCCCGGCGGTGGCGCCGAAGGCCGAGCCGGCGATCAGCCGGGCGCTCAGGCCCCCCTCGCTGTAGCTGGGCAGGTCGGCCTCGCCGTGGTGGGCGAAGGACGGTTCATCGTCCTCGTTCTCGAGCGGCAGGGCGACCCAGGCCTGCATGCCGTGCATGGTCACCCCCGCGGCGCGCACCACGTCGTCGGTGCGCTCGGAATGGACGATGCCGCGCCCGGCGGTCATCCAGTTGACCTCCGCCGGCAGGATCGGGGTGTTGCTGCCCAGGTTGTCGAAGTGGCGGATGCGGCCTTCGAACAGGTAGGTGACGGTGGAGAGCCCGATGTGCGGGTGCGGCCGCACGTTCAGCCCCTCCACGCCGGGATCGAAACGCGCCGGCCCCATGTGGTCGAGAAACACGAACGGCCCGACCATGCGCCGCTTGGCGTACGGCAGGATGCGCCCGACCTCGAACCCGCCCAGGTCCTTGCGGCGGCCTTCGATGACAAGCTCGATCATACGGCGGACTCCGGGGCAGGGTGGACGAGGTTGAGCGGGGCGGCGGTGGTGTCCTTCACCCCGCGGATGACGATGCGGCTCTCGATGTTGGATATCAGCCCCAGCGACAGCATCTTCTCGCGCTGAAAGTCGTCAAAGGCGCGCATGTCGCGAGTAATGACGTGCAGCTGGTAGTCGGCCGAGCCGGTGACGGTGGCGCAGTGCACCACCTCGGGCCAGGCCTGCACGGCGCGGTCGAAGGCGTCGAGGTTCTGCTTGCTGGGCTGGGTCAGCTTCACCGAGCAATAGACCTCGAAGTCGAGCCCCAGCTTCTGCCGGTCCAGGATCGTCACCCGGCGCAGGATCAGGCCGATCTCCTCCATCCGCTTGATGCGCCGCCAGCACGGGCTGCTGGATAAACCCACCATCTCCGCCACCTGGGCGACGGACAGGGCGGCGTCGTCCTGGATGATGGCCAGTATCTTGGCGTCGATCGCGTCGAGGGTTTCGGTCATCGGTCCGCGCCTTCTATTCCGCGAACCATTCTATAGGCTGGTCAAACCGCCGCGGCCAGAGTCGTGCACGATCCTTGCGCGCTTGCGGAGGCTGGCGGAACTTCCAAGGGGAAAGCGCCTTGGATCAAGGCAGATCCTTGCTTGGAGCGGCGATGGCGTTCGATTTCGATGCGACGGTGGTGGGGGCGGGCGCCGTGGGCCTCGCCACGGGCAGGGCCCTGGCCAAGCGCGGCCTGACCGTGCTGGTGATGGAGGCCCAGGGCCACATCGGCCAGGGCGTCTCCTCGCGCAATTCCGAGGTCATTCACGCCGGCATCTACTACCCGACCGGCTCGCTGAAGGCGAAGCTGTGCGTGCAGGGCCGGCGGATGCTCTACGCCTTCTGCGACCTGCACAACGTCCCCTACCGCCGCTGCGGCAAGCTGGTGGTCGCCACCAGCGAGGCAGAGGTCCCGCGCATGGAGGCGCTGTACGAACAGGCCGTCATCAATGAGGTCGAAGGGGTCGAGCACCTGACCGGCGCCCAGGCCATGACCCTGGAGCCGGGCTTGAAGGCCTACGCGGCCCTGCTGTCGCCGGAGAGCGGAGTCTTCGCCAGCCACGACTACATGCGCAGCCTGCACGGCGAGATCGAGGACGCCGGCGGCGCCGTGGCGCTGTCCACGCCGTTTGAAGGCGCCGCGCCGATGAGCGGTGGCGGGTTCGAGGTCCGCGCCGGCGGCAGCGATCCGACCACCATCACCACCCGCCTGCTGGTGACCGCGCCCGGGCTGCAGGCGCAGGAGGTGGCGGCCAAGATCGAGGGCTTCCCGGCGGACAGGATTCCCAAACGGCATATGGGCAAGGGCGTCTATTTCCGCCTCGCCGCCAAGGCGCCGTTCGAGCGGCTGATCTACCCGCCGCCGATCGAGGGCGCGCTGGGCACCCACTACCGCAAGGACATGGGCGGGCAGGCGGTGTTCGGTCCCGACCTGACTTACGTGGAGACAGAGGACTACAGCGTCGACCCGGGCAAGCGCGCCGCCTTCGCCCAGTACATCCGCAAGTTCTGGCCCGCCGTGCCGGAGGAAGCCCTGACTCCCGACTACGCCGGCATCCGCCCGAAGATTCACGGCCCCGGCGAACACCAGCCCGACTTCCAGATAGACGGCGTGGATGTGCACGGGCTGGAAGGCCTGGTCGCCCTGTTCGGCATCGAGAGCCCGGGGCTGACCAGCTCGATGGCTATCGGGGAAGCGGTGGCGGATTTGCTGGGGGCTTAGGCCCCAGCAAATCCGTGTTGTCCTAGGTCCGCATCCAGTTCAGCTGCGTGTAGCGGCCGTTCGCCTCGATCGGTGTGGTCAGGGTCAGCTGTTTGTCGGTCAGGGTCACCTTGCGCATCATGCGCGTGCCCGCCTGACCGGGGTTTATGCCGCCGTTCAGAATGTGCCAGACCTCGCTCTTGGCTTCGTCCACCTCGAAACGGCCGAAGTAGGCGAGGTAGGCATCCGCGTTGACGGCTTTCTGCGCGTCCGACAGGCTGGCGCCCGCCGGCAGGTCCGGCCGTTCGCTGATGATGTTCACCGACATGAACCCTGAGGCCGAATACATGATCTGGCCGTTGTAGGGTTTGGCCTTGCCGCGCCACAGCCCGCGGCTGCCGTCAGCGTTCACCGCGAAGGCGTCCCCCAGAGTGTAGGCGCCGACGATGCGCTGGCGCAGGCTGCCTTGGGCGAGCGCAGGCGTGGCGGCGGCGGCGGCGAGAGCCGCGGCGAGGGCGGCGCGTCGTGTCATGTTTTCCATTAGATTGACCTGTAAATGAGACGGACGAAATTGACGCTGGCGGCATCGTTGGCGCCGGCGCGTGTTTGGACGTCGGCGGCGAGCGGCTTGGCTTCCACCGTCTGGTCTTCGCTCATGCCCGCGGCCTTGGCCTTGGCCACAGCCGCGCGCGCGTCCACCAGCAGCTTGCGGTAGGTGACGAGGTCGGCCTTGCTCATCAGCGAGCCGTGGCCGGGCACGACCTTGGTGCGGTCGTTGGCGCGGCGGATGTAGCCGTCGACGGCGCGGATGATGCCGTCGATGTCGCCGGCGTCGCCCACATCGATGTTGGGATAGCGGTTGCCGATGGAGACGATGTCGCCGGTGGCCAGCACATTGGCGTCGGTGACCCACACCGCCGTGTCGCCCTTGGTGTGGGCGGTCGGCTGGGCCACCAGCTGCACGCTGCGGCCGCGCACGGCCACGGTGGTCGCGCCGGTGTAGGTGCGGGCGGGCAGGGCGGCCTGCGGCGCCGGCGGGGTCTTGACGCCGGTCAGGGCGTTGGTGGTGCCGGCGGCCAGGCTGTCGCGCAGGTTCTTGGTGGCGACGATGGTCGCGCCCTCGAGCCAGAACGCCTGGTTGCCGCCGGTGTGGTCGCCGTGCAGGTGGGTGTTGATCACATATTTGACCGGCTTGTCGGACAGCTGGCCGATCGCCGTCTTGATCTTGTCGTGCAGCGGCGCGAACTGGGTGTCGACCAGGATGACGCCGTCATCGCCGGCCACCACCGTCATGTTGCCGCCCTGGCCTTCCAGCATCCAGGTGCGGTTGCCCAGGTCCGTCGCCTTGATTTGCACGGCGGAGAAATTCGGGGCCTGGGCCACGGCCGCGCTGGTCAGGATTCCCGCCGCGACGACCGACCCGCTCAATAAGCCCAATGCGATACGCTTCATCTGTGACCTCTCACTTTTTCGTTTTTGATGGATGTAAGCTAGCGTTTCGGAACCAACTTCAGGATGCGGCCGCCGGGATCGTCGGCCAGCAGATAGATCGCCCCGTCCGGCCCGACGCGCACGTCGCGGATCGCGGCGCCGAAGTCGGCCATGATGCGCTCCTCGCCGGTGATCTTGCCGCCGTTGATGCTCAGGCGGCCGACGTATTTCGGATTGTGCGAGCCGAAGAACAGGCTGTCCTTCCAGGCCGGAAAAAGATTGGCGTTGTAGAAGGCCAGGCCCGACGGCGCGTTGGTCGGATCCCAGTAGTAGAGCGGCTGTTCCATCCCGGCCTTCTGGGTGATGCCCTCGCCGATCTTGGCGCCGGAATATTCGGTGCCGTAGGTGATGGTCGGCCAGCCGTAGTCGCGGCCGGGCTCGGGCTCGTTGATCTCGTCGCCGCCCTTGGCGCCGTATTCGATGGTCCAAAGCTTGCCGTTGGCGGGATTGATCGCAGCGCCCTGGATATTGCGGTGGCCGATCGACCAGATCTGCGGCGGCACGCCGGCCTTGCCGACGTAGGGGTTGTCCGGCGGGATCGAACCGTCGGGCCGGATGCGCACCAGCTTGCCCAGCAGGCTGTCCATCTGCTGCGCCTGCATGCGGCCGGGAATGATCGAGCGTTCGCCCTGGGTGATGAAGAGGTTGCCTTTGGGCGTGAACACCAGGCGCGAGCCGAAGTGCAGCCGGCTCGCCATCTTCGGCGCCTGGCGATAGATGACGGTGAAGCCTTCCAGCCGCCCGCCATTGCCGCTCTCGACCAGGCGGCCGCGCCCGGAGGCGGTGCCGTTCGTGCCGTCCGGCCCCGCCTCGGCGTAGCTCAGATAGACTAGGCGGTCGGTGGCGAAGGTCGGCGACAGGGCCACGTCGAGCAGCCCGCCCTGGCCCTCGTGATAGACCGCCGGCGTCCCGGCGATCGGGTCGGACAGCTTGCCGTCAGCGGTGACGATGCGCAGGCGGCCCGGCTGTTCGGTCACCAGCATCCGCCCGTCGGGCAGGAAGGTCAGGCCCCAGGGATCGACCAGGCCGCTGGCCACGGTGACGACGTCGAAGGCGACGCCTAGCTTCTGCAGCGGGGCGCGTGTCTGGCCGGGGAAGGCGGGTTTTTGGCCATAGGCGGCGCCATTGGCGGGCTGCGTCTCCAGCGGACCACCCGAGACGGCGGTGGTCTGCGCCCCGCTTTCGCCGCAGGCGGCGAGGATGGCGGCGGCGATCAGCACGGTGGCAAGGCGCATCTTTCGGTTCGCTCCCTCTATGGTTCGCCGAGCAAGGCGGCGCGGGCGTCTTGCGGTTCCGCGCCCTCCAGATGGATCAAGCTCCACAGAGCGAAGAACAGCAAGGGCCAACGGTGTTTCTCCGCCCCCTCGCGGGTGAAGACGGCGCGCACCGCGTCTGGGTCGCAGACCGCTCGCACGGCCTCCACGGCGGCGATGCGCGGGCCCAGGTCGGCGGCGCGCGGGGCGATCCAGCCGGCCACGGGAACCGTGAACCCCTGCTTTTTCGCCCACGGCTGGGCGGCGGGGCAGGCGCCCTCCAGCCACTTGCGCAGCAGCCATTTGCCGTAGCGGCCCCGCACCTTCATCGCATCGGGCAGGGTGAAGGCGAAGGCGGCGACCTCGCGGTCGAGGAACGGGGTGCGCCCCTCCAGCCCATGCGCCATCAGGCAACGGTCGAGCTTTAACAGCAGATCGTTGGGCAGCCAGGTGGCGATGTCGCCCCATTGCGCCTGTTGCAGCCGGGTGAGGCCGGCCGGCGCCGCAGCGGCCTTCTTCCAGCGGTCAACCGCACCGGCGCCGCGATCTTTCAGGAACAGCGCGTCGGCCCGGGGCGCGGCCGGGCGTCCGCCCAGCCAGGCGGGCCGCAGCGCGCGGCGGTAGCGGCCATAGCCGCCGAACAGCTCGTCGCCGCCTTCGCCGGTCAGCACCACGGTCAGGGTTCCCTTGGCGGCCTCGGCCAGCTTGTAGGTCGGCAAGGTCGCGTAGTCGGTGGTCGGATCGTCCAGGGCCCAGGCGACCTGCGGGGCGATGCGCCAGAAGTCCTCCTCATCGAAGGTAGTCTCGCGCCAGTCGAGGTTTAGGGCCTTGGCCACGGCCTCCGCCGCCGCGCGTTCGTCGCGCGCGCCGGGAGCGTCGAAGCCGCAGGTGAAGGCGGTCACCGGCCGGCTGTTCAAACGGCTCATCACGGTGGCGATGGCGGCGCTGTCGATGCCGCCGGACAGGAACAGGCCGTAGGGCACGTCGGCGCGCTGGTGCACGCGCACGCTGTCCTCCAGCACCGCGTCCAGCCGCGCCAGGGCCGTCTTCTCATCGATCGGCTGCGGCCTCGCCGCCGGGCCCCAGGGCAGGCGCGCCCGTTCCGGCCCCATCAGCTGGCCGGGCGCCAGGCGGCTCACCCCGTCGTAGATGGTCGTCTCGCCCAGCGTGTAGTTGAGCGTCAGCAGCTCCTCAGCCCGCTCCACCTGCAGCGCACCGCGCTTGAGCGCCCGCGGCTCGGAGGCGAAGGTCCCGCCCTGCAGGTACAGCGGCTTGATCCCGAACGGATCGCGCGCCAGCCAGGTCCGGCCGTCGCCGCCGATCAGGCAGAAGGCGTACATTCCGCGCAGGCGGGAGAAGGCGGATCGGCCCTCGCGGTTGTAGAGCGCCAGCAGCGGCTCGAAATCGCTGCCGGTCTTCAGCTCGCCCTTCAGGCCGAAGTCGGCGGTCAGTTCGACGTAGTTGTAGATCTCGCCGTTGCCGATGACGGTGGAGCCGCCGGCGTGCAGCGGCTGCCAGCCGCCCTCCAGGTCGATGATCGACAGCCGCGCATGGGCCACCGACCAGCCCGGGCCGTCCTCGACGCGCAATCCGTCCGGCCCGCGATGGGCGAGGGATTCGATCAGTGGGCGGGCCGAGCCCTTGCCGCCCAGCACCCCGGCGATGCCGCACATCAGGGCGCCTCCATCTCGGCCAGCAGGGTCCGCCACTGCGCGACCACGGCGGCCTCGGAGAATTCGTCGGCCACGCGCGCCTTACCCCTCACCGCCATCGTCGCCCGCGCCGCCGGATCGTCCAGCAGCCGCTGCGCCGCTTCGGCCAGGGAAGCGGCGTCGTCGACGGGAATGAGCACCCCGTCCGTTCCGTCGCGGATCAGGGCCGACGGTCCCTGGCTGGCGGCGGCGATGACCGGCAGGCCGTGCGCCCAGGCCTGGATCACCACATTGCCCAGCGGCTCGTAGCGCGAGGGGAAGATGCACAGGTCCGCCGCCGCGTAAAGGGCGCCGGCGTCCTCGCGCCAGCCGAGAAAGCGCACCCGGTCGGCCACCCCCAGCCGCGCGGCTTGGGCCTTGAGCTCGCCCTCCAGCGGCCCGGTTCCGGCGATCCACAGATAGGCGCCGGGGATCGAGGCGAGGGCGGCGATGGCCACATCCTGCGCCTTGACCTTGTGTAACCGCCCCAGCGCCAGCAACACCGGGGCGTCGGCGGGGGTGTCGAGGGCGGCGCGGTCCTGCGGCGGGGAATCCTTGGCGGCGGCGAAATTGGGGATGTGGCGGATGCGGTCCGCCGGCCAGCCTTCGCCCACCGCCCAGGCGGCGATGTGGGCGGTGTTGGCCACCAGCATGTCAAAGCCCTGGTAGTTCTTCAGCTTGTAGTAGCCGCCCAGCCGCCCGATCCGCTTCCACGGCCCGTCCGGCGCATGGCGGGCGGCCCGGTTCATCCAGGCCACCAGAACCTGGGCGCCGGAGCGCTTGGCGAAGGCCGCGACCTGAAAGCGGGTGACGATGTCGAGCGGCCCGCCGAACAGCAGCCGCCGGGCCAGCACCCCCTGGCGCGCCAGGGCCAGTTCGCGCCCCGGATGACGCCGCAGGGCGCAGACCGTCGGCAGGCCCGCCCGGTGCAACGCCGCGGTCAATTCGACGAAATAGGTCTCCGCGCCGCCGTCCGCGCCGGAGCCGAGCAGATGCAGGGCGGTCATTGGGTTTAGAACTACCGCTGCGAAAGCCTTTTCCCAAGCCTTGATGGGGAGAGCGACCAACCCTATAACCCGGCGCTCTCGACGGCCCGCCTTATCTGGTGGACGTCCGCGGCTGGGTAGCTCAGATGGTTAGAGCGGTGGATTCATAACCCACAGGTCGGCGGTTCGATCCCGCCCCCAGCCACCACCGCTCCCAATGGGGGGAGCGCCCTTGAGCAAAGCCGACAGTGTCGCCGCCCTGCTGGAGGCCGCCGTCGCCGAGCAGCGGTCGGGCCGCCGTGTCGAGGCTAAGAAGCTGCTGGAAAAGGCCATGCGCGCCGATCCGCGGCGCCCCGACAGCCTGAGGATGCTGGCGATCCACCTGCTGCAGGACGGCGAGGTCGCGGCCGCGATCCAGTTTTTTCGCCGGGCGGTCGCCTACCATCCCTCGGACGCGGGAGCGCACAACGACCTTGGCAACGCCCTGTCCTGGACCGGAAAGGCGGCTGAGGCCATCGCGGCTTACGACAAGGCGATTCAGCTGCGCCGCGATCCGACGCCGGACGACGTCTACGACCGGGGCTGCGCCCTGCGGAAGCTCGCTCGCCCTGAGGAAGCCCTGGCCGACTTCGACCGGGCGCTGGCCGTGGCGCCGCGCATGGTCGCCGCCCTGCTGGGGCGGGCCAACGCCCTGCAGGACCTTCGCCGTTTCGACGAGGCCCTGGCCGCCCTCGACGCCGCCCTGGCGCTGGAGCCTGGCGTCGTGCAGGTCCGGGAAAGCCGCGCCAACGCCTTGATGGACCTTGGCCGGTTCGATGAGGCGTTCGCCGAGTACGACGCCGTACTTGCCGCCGAGCCCGACTACGCCGAGGGCTGGGCCAACCGCGGCGCGGCGCACCAGGATCGCGGTCATCTCGACCTCGCCATGGCCGACTACGAGCGCGCCCTCGCCCTCGATCCGGAGAACAAGGAGGCCCCGATGAACATCGGCTTCCTGCTGCTGCTCAAGGGCGACTACCAGCGCGGCTTTCCATTGTACGAGAAACGCTGGAGCTCGGCGCAGGGCCGCTCGCGCGACCGCGGACTGAAAAAACCCCTCTGGCTGGGCGAGGACGACCTCGCGGGCCGGCGCATCCTGCTCTATGCCGACCAAGGCTTTGGCGACACCTTGCAGTTCTGCCGCTACGTCCCCCTGGTGGCGGCCCGAGGCGGCCGCGTGGTGCTGGAGGTTCAGCCGTCCCTCGCGGGCCTGCTGGCGGTGCTGCCGGGGGTGGAGGCGCTGAACCTCGTCGGCCAGGCCGCGCCGCCCTACGATGTGCAGTGTCCGCTGGCCAGCTTGCCGCTGGCCTTCAACACCACGCTTCAGACCATCCCATCCAAACCCTACCTGCCCATGCCGAAGGGACAGCCCGAGGCCTGGGCCCAGCGGCTCGGTCCACACGATCGGCCCCGTATCGGTCTGGCCTGGAGCGGAAATCGCCGGAACCCGACCCACGTCCATCGCACCGTGCCGCGCGACGCCTTGATCGCCGCCATGCCTCCCGGCGTGGAGCTGCACAACCTGCAGGTGGAGTTCGGGCCCGACGACGAGGCCGCTCTGGCCGCCGCCGGGGTGATCCGCTCGGACGGCGCCATCGCCGACTTCGCCGCCAACGCCGGCCTGCTGGCCCACCTCGACCTGGTCGTGACGGTCGATACCGCGCTGGCGCACCTGTGCGGAGCCTTGGGCAGCCAGGCCTGGATGATGGTCCCCCACACGCCCGACTGGCGCTGGGGCCTCACGGGCGAGACGAGCGCCTGGTACGACAGCCTACGCCTGCTGCGGCAGGATGCCCCGTCGGATTGGAGCGGCATGCTCGTGCGGCTGAAGCGCGATCTGGCAACCTGGGCCGCCGCCTGGACTCCGCCTAACCCACCAACTTCAGCGCTCCAGCCTCGGTCAGCACCCCGTCTAGGGCGGCGGCGAGTTTCTCGGCCTTGACCGGCTTTTCCACCGCCCCCTGCATGACGGCCTCGATATAGGTCTGCACGTCGGCCGGGTCGGCGTTGGCGGTCAGGGCGAGTATGGGGGTGCGGCCGGCGGCGCCGGGCAGTTTGCGGATGGCGCGCGTGGCCTCGATGCCGTCCATGCGCGGCATGCGGATATCCATCAGGATCACGTCGAACGGCCGGGCGGTGGCGGCCTCCACGGCCTCGACTCCGTCGGCGGCGCTCTCGCAGATGCAGCCGAACAGGCCGCACAGACTCTCGGCCACCATGCGGTTGGTGGCGTTGTCGTCGACCACCAGCACCCGCACGGGTCGGTCGTCGACGGCAAGGCGCTCTGGCGCGGGCGCCTCGTCCATCTTGGCTTCCGAGACCTCGATGCGGAAGGCGACCACGGCGCCCCCGGCGGCGGTCTCGTCGACCTGGAACACCCCGCCCATGGCCGCCAGGGTGCGGGTGGCCAGCGCCATGCGCAGCCGCACCGCCAGGTCGGCGGAGATGTCCTGGGTCTGGGCCAAAAGGTCCTTGTCGTACACGCCGCCTATACTGTCGCGGACCATGCCTTCCAGCAGCAGGCCGCGCGGCGTGGGCGTGGCGCGCAGGGTGGCCTCGATCAGGCCGGCGGCGCCGGAATGGTTGCGGGCGACCACGTGGGCGCGGTGGATCAGGGCGTCGAAACATTGCGCCACCCGCTCGGCGTCGAGCAGGGCGGCGGCGACCGGGTCGCCGTCGTAGGAAACCATCACCCGCACGGTCTCGGGCGCGCCGCGGCCCGACCAGCGGGCGTCGACCAGGTCGGCCAGGTCGCGCAGGCGGCAGGGCGCCGGGCGCAGGATCAGCCGCTCCGACTGGGCCCAGTGCAGTTCGCGGGCGTAGGCGGTCAGGTCGCGCAACTCGCCGCTGGTTTCGGAGATGGCCCGCACCCAGGCGCGGGCGTCGGGCGTCGGGCGGCAGCGGCTGGCGGTGCAGGCGGTCGGCGAAACCGATCAGGCTGTGTAGGTGCTTGCCGATACCGACGCTTAGTTCCTCGATCAGGGCGCTGGCCTGGCGCGCCTGGGCCTTGCGCGCGCGCCGCGCCGCCACCAGGGCCGCGGCTCCGGCGAGCCCGAGATAGAGTCCGTCCTCGACCACGATCACCCCGCGGCCCATGGCCTGGGGCCGCTTGGTCAGGACCTCGTCGATGAAGTCGCCCACCGGGGCGTCGGCGTCGACCGTCAGCGGATCGCGGTCCATCACCGCCGCGGCGGTGACACAGGCCATGGCGTCCGGCGATTGCGCCCGCAGCGCCTCGAATACGTCGCGGGAGATCAGGCCCAAAGGCTTGCCGTGCTCGACCACCGCCAGGGCCGTGGCGTCCGCCTCGGCGGCGAAACGCTCCGCCAGGACCGAGCATGGATCCTGCGGCCGAACCGGCTCTCGGCGGTCGACGAAACGGGCGAGGGTTTCCATGCGGATTAGGCGACCAAATGCAACAGCGGGGTCCAACTTCACTGAACGCGTTTGACGAGCCGTTAAATCCCCAGAGAAATACGGCGGATAGTGGCGAAAGGTCGCATTTTTGCCGCTATGCGCCCGGCCGGGCGGCTGTTTCCGCTTAAGAGCGGCTTCGTGTAGAGGAGGGCTCATGCCGGCTTCCTCCGCTCCCGACGCCAGCCTGGTCCTGTTTTCCGGGGGCCAGGACTCCACCGTCTGCCTCGCCGTGGCCCTGGCGCGCGGGGGCCGGGTGGAGACCTGCGGCTTCGACTACGGCCAGCGTCATTCCGTCGAGCTTGAGGCCCGCAAGGCGGTGCGCGCCGCGGTCCTTGAAGCCTTCCCGCAGTGGGCGGAGCGCCTGGGCGAGGACCACATGCTGGAGATGCGCGGCTTTGGCGCCGTGGCCCAGTCGGCCCTGACCGACGACCGCGCCATCGAGATGACCGACCGCGGCCTGCCCTCGACCTTCGTGCCGGGCCGCAACCTGGTGTTCTTCACCTATGCCGCCGCCCTGGCCGACCGGCGCGGCCTGAGCCGGCTGGTCGGCGGCATGTGCGAGACCGACTTCTCCGGCTATCCCGATTGCCGCCGCGACACCCTCGACGCGCTGCAGGGGGCGCTGAATCTGGGCATGGAGCGGGATTTCGTCATCGACACCCCGCTGATGAAACTGACCAAGGGCGAGACCTGGGCCCTGGCCAAGCAGTTGGGCGGTGAGGCCCTGGTGGAGATTATCCGCAAGGAGACCCACACCTGCTATCTCGGGACACGCGGCGACCTGCACCCCTGGGGCTACGGCTGCGGGACCTGTCCGGCCTGCGAACTGCGCAAGAAGGGCTGGGACGACTGGGTCGCCGCGGGGCGGCCGGCGGCGGCATGACCTATTCGGTCAAGGAAATCTTCCTGACCCTCCAGGGTGAAGGCGGCCAGGCGGGCCGGGCGGCGGTGTTCTGCCGTTTCGCCGGCTGCAACCTTTGGAGCGGGCGCGAGCAGGATCGCGCCACGGCGGCCTGCGACTTCTGCGACACCGATTTCGTCGGTGTCGACGGGGAGGGCGGCGGCAAGTTCGCCGAACCCGAGAGCCTGGCCGAGGCGGTGCTGGCCGCCTGGAACGGCGGCGAGGACGACCGCCTGGTGGTCTGCACCGGCGGCGAGCCGCTGCTGCAGCTGGACGCGCCCCTGATCGCCGCCTTCAAGGCGCGCGGCTTTTCCATCGCGGTCGAGACCAACGGCACCCAGACGCCCCCGGCCGGCATCGACTGGCTGTGCGTCAGCCCCAAGGGATCAAGCCCCGTGGTGGTGGGCGCGGGCCAGGAACTGAAGCTGGTCTATCCGCAGAAAGGCGTCGATCCGGCGGCGTTCGAGCACTTGGATTTCGAGCGTTTCTACCTGCAGCCGATGGATGGGCCGGACCGGCAGGCCAACACCGATGCGGCGGTCGCCTATTGCCTTTTCCACCCGCGATGGCGTTTAAGCGTGCAGACGCACAAATATCTGGGCCTGCCCTGAGGATTTCGAGCCTCCCAGGCCCCCGACCTTAAAGACCCAAGTCCATGTCCGAACCCGTTTTCGAGATCACGAAGGCCGCCGCCTTCGACGCCGCCCATTTCCTCCAGGAAGGGCCGCCCGACCACCGCTACCGGCGGATGCACGGCCATTCGTTCCGGGTCGAGGCCTCCGTGCGCGGCGTGCGCGCGCCGGGCGACGCCTGGGTGGCCGACCTGGCGACCCTGGACGCCAAACTGGCCGCCGTTGCCGCCGAACTGGATCACGGCCTGCTGAACGACAAGCCCGGCCTGGAGCGGCCGACGCTGGAGCAGTTGTGCCTGCACTTCGCCGAAAAGCTGAAAGCCGACTTCCCCAACCTGTCGAAGATCGTCGTCAGCCGCCCGACCGTGGGCGAGACCTGCAAGCTCGAGCTTTAGCGATCCTGGCGGCTGTCGCCGGGGATCACCGCCCGGCCGACCGCGCCGACGCCCTTGGCGGTTCCGCCCACCACCGCGCCGGTGACGCCGACGGCGGTTCCGGCCACCGCGCCGACCGCGGCGGCGGCCAGGCACCCCTGGCAGATCAGGGCGGCAGCGATCAGGACGGCGGCGAGGGGGATTTTACGCATGGGCGCACACAGACACTGAATCGGTTACTCGGATGTGACGGACCCCGGCGGCGCCAGGCGGTCGCCGGAGCGGCGGTAGGGGCCCTGGTAGCCCGGCTCGGCCCGCCGGCGGCGGTCGGGGCCGAAATAGTCGGCTGTGCGCACGAAGGCGCGGGGATTCTCGATCACCTCGGCGATGCGGCTTAAGACCCCGCGGGCGGTGACCGGCTTGGCCAGCACCTCGTTGACCCCGGCGTCGCGGCACTCGGCGATGCGGCGCAGGGTGGAGTGGCCGGTGACCATGATCACCGGGGCCATCTGGTTGGGGCTGTCGGGCGAATTGCGCAGCAGGCGGACGAAATCGATACCGTCGAGCGGCTGCATGGTCAGGTCGGTGATGACGATGTCGATATTGGTGGCGCGCATGATCTGCAGTGCCTCGGCCCCGTCGCTGGCCTCATGGATATGTCGAACGTCGATGGCGCGCAGGATTTGCGTCAACAACACGCGCATGTGCGGGTTGTCGTCCACAAGCAGGATCTTGAGTAGATCGAAACGCACCCAGCAAAGGCTCCAGACGACCGAGGTTAGCGGCACCGTGTGTGCATCGCTTACATTTCCCACAGATTATGGGCAATAACCTCGGCCGCCTAGGAGACTAATGGTCGCGTTACCCTCCCTGTTCAGGGGGTATCGACGAGTACAACCTCTGCGTCAGAAAGCGCCTTCACGCGGATAAACGCCTCGTCGCGGATCGCCGCCCCATCGCGGGGGCTGAGTTTCACGCCATTGACCTCGATCTCGCCCTTGGAGGCGACCAGATAGGCGTGCCGCCCGGCGTCCAGAGGCCAGTCGGTTTCCTCGCCGGCGGTGAGTGTGACCCCCGCCATCCGGGCGTCGGCGCGAATCTTCAGGGCGTCCTTGTCCTGGTCGAAGCCACTGGCCAGGACCACGAACTTGCCGGTGCGGTCGGCCTTGGGGAACGGCTTGGCGCCCCAGTCCGGCGCGCCGCCGTGGCCACGCGGCATGATCCAGATCTGGAACAGCGTCGTTGTCTCGTCTTCCAGATTGTACTCGGCGTGGCGCACACCGGTCCCAGCGCTCATCACCTGCACGTCGCCGGCCGCGGTGCGGCCTTCGTTGCCCAGGCTGTCCTTGTGGGTGATCGCCCCGGTGCGGACATAGGTGATGATCTCCATGTCCGAGTGGGCGTGGGGTGGGAAACCGGCCTTGGGGCCGATCTCGTCGTCGTTCCACACGCGCAGGTCGCCCCAGCCCATGCGGCCCGGATCGTACCAGTTGGCGAACGAGAAATGGTGGCGGGCGTTGAGCCAGCCGTGGTCGGCATGGCCCAGGTTTTCGAACGGACGGCGGTCGATCATGGGAAGATCCTCCTTCGAGGCGTTAGATAGGCGCCCGTCCAGGTATTGCAACTGATAGAGTTGCGGTTAGGCGATGCGATCCCGCTGGCCGGGCGCGAAGGCCCCGCCGCCGGTCTGGGCGCGGTGACGCAGATAGGCATCGGCCAGGACGCAGGCCACCATGGCTTCCACCACGGGCGCGCCGCGGATGCCGACGCAGGGGTCGTGGCGGCCCTTGGTGCGCAGTTCGATCTGCTCACCGGCCTCGTTGAGCGAGGTGCGCGGCGTGAGGATCGACGAGGTCGGCTTAAACGCCACCCGCGCCACCACCGGCGCGCCCGTGGAGATGCCGCCCAGCACGCCGCCGGCGTGGTTGGTGGTGAATTCGACGCCCTTGAGCCCCAGAGCCATCTCGTCGGCGTTTTCCTCGCCACTGAAGGCGGCGGCGGCGAAGCCGGAACCGATCTCGACCCCCTTGGCGGCGTTGATCGACATCAGGGCTGCGGCCAGTTCGGCGTCCAGCTTGGCGTAGAGCGGCGCGCCCCAGCCGGCCGGCACGCCGGTGGCCTCCACCTCGACGATGGCGCCGGTGGACGACCCGCCCTTGCGCACGGTCTCCAGGTGCTCTTCCCAGACGGAGACGATAGCCGCGTCGGGGGCCCAGAACGGGTTTTCCAGGGTCTGCGCCCAGTCGAACCGGCTGCGGTCGATGGCGTGCGGCCCGATCTGCACCACGGCGGCGCGGATCGTGACGCCCTCCAGAATGCGCCGCGCCACGGCTCCAGCGGCCACGCGGGCGGCCGTTTCCCGCGCGCTGGAGCGCCCGCCGCCGCGATAGTCGCGCACCCCGTACTTGGCGAAATAGGCGTAGTCGGCGTGGCCCGGGCGGAAGGCCTGGGCGATCTCGCTGTAGTCCTTCGAGCGCTGGTCGGTGTTTTCGATCAGCAGCGAGATCGGCGTTCCGGTGGTGACCGGGCCTCCGGTCCGCTCGTCCTCGAACACGCCCGACAGGATGCGCACCGCGTCCGGCTCCTGGCGCTGGGTGACGAACTTGCCAAGGCCGGGGCGGCGCTTTTCCAGCCACACCTGGATCATCTCAGGGGTAAGCGGCAGGCCCGGAGGGCAGCCGTCGATCACGCAGCCGAGCGCCGGCCCGTGGCTTTCGCCCCAGGTGGTGACGCGGAACAGATGACCGAAGGTGTTGTGCGACATGCGCCGCTCTTAGACCTTTTTGGCTACGCCGCCCAGGCGGCGGCGAAGCGGCGGAGCAGGGCGCGGGCGCCGCTCTCGTTGATCATGGCCGCGGGCTCGAGCCGCAGGAAAAGGTCGCCGCGGGGATGGCCGCTGCGGGCGGGCAAGCCCTGGCCGGGCAGACGGACCAGGCCGCGCTCGCCGGCGCGCTCGGTGATCCAGACGATGCGGCGGCCCAGCGGCGTCTCGACCGCGACCTTCCCGCCTTCCTCCAGCACGCTGGGATCGATGGCGGCGGTCAGCCAAAGGTCGTGGCCGCGCACCTGCATGTCGTCGGCCTCGACGATGGCGACGCGGAAGATGCGCTCCCCGGCGCGCACCATGTCGTCGGCGCGCAGGCCGGCGGGAAGGGTCAGGCGAATGCGCTTGCCGCCCTGCGACGGGCTCAGGACCGAGCCGCCGGACAGGGCGACCCTGGGGCTGATGGCCAGGACCTCGGCGGGCTTCTCCACCGCCGGCTCAGGTGTCAAGGCCGGCAGGGACGGCTTGCCCTGCAGCAGGTGATAGGCGTCCAGCACGGCGCGGAAACGCGCGGCGTCCCCGCTGGGACGGTCCGGATGGGCGATCTTGGCCGCCTCGCGGAAGGCGGCGCGCAGGGCGTGCTCGTCCGCGCCGGGCGATACGCCCAGCAGGATGCACGCGGATTGTTCGGCGATGGTCAGCTGTCCCCGGCTCATGGGCGCCAGCCTGCCCACACAGAGTCAATTTGACGTTAAGCGCGACGGCAGGCTTTGCTGCGACTAGGAAAAGCCATGGCCGACACCGATCTGATCCCCCCTTCGCCCACCGAAGCCGACTACGCGGCCCAGGCCCGCACTGTGGCGCCGCCGCTCGATCCGGCCCAGGACCCGCTGGCTCTGTTCGCCGCTTGGCTGGCCCAGGCCCACGCCGCCGAGCCCAACGACCCCAACGCCATGACCCTGGCCACGGTCGGCGCCGACGGGCAGCCGGATGCGCGGATCGTGCTGCTCAAGGCCCTGGACGACCGGGGCTTTTGCTTTTTCACCAACCTGGACAGCGCCAAGGCGGCCGACCTGGCGGCCAATCCGCGCGCCGCCCTGGCCTTCCACTGGAAATCGCTGCGCCGCCAGGTGCGCATCCGCGGCGCGGTCGAGCCGGTCAGCGACGCCGACGCCGACGCCTATTTCGCCACCCGCAGCCGGGTCAGCCGCCTGGGGGCCTGGGCCTCGGACCAGTCGCGCACCCTGTCCGACCCGGCCCACCTGCGGGCGCGGCTGAAGGACATCGAGGCCCGGTTCGAGGGCGCCGAGCCGCCCCGGCCGCCGCACTGGTCCGGCTACCGGCTAATCCCCGAAGCCATCGAATTCTGGGCCGACGGGGCGTTCCGCCTGCACGACCGGCTGCTGTTCGAGCGCGAGGAAGGCGGCGAGGGCTGGCGCGCCCGACGTCTCTATCCATGACCACCCCCGCCGAGACGGATCGCTTCGCTGAACTCTCCGCCTGGTTCGCCGACCGGTCGGACAAGACCATCGAGACCTCCTGCGCCCAGGTGTTCCTGGCCGGGGCCCGCGCCTGGAAGATCAAGCGGCCGGTCGACTACGGCTACCTCGACTATTCCACCACCGAAAAGCGCCGCTGGGCCCTGGAGCGCGAGTTGCGCTTCAATCGCCTGGCCGCGCCGGACATCTACCTGGCGGTGCGCAGCGTCACCCGCGAGGCCGACGGCGGCCTGACCGTCGACGGCAAGGGGGAGGTGCTCGAGCACGTGCTGGAGATGCGTCGGTTTGACGAGACCTCGGTGCTTTCGGAGCGCCCCTGGGTGATCGACGGCCCCCTGGCCGACCAGCTCGGCCGTGCCACCGCCCGTTTCCACCGCGAGGCCGAAAGGCAGGAGGGCGCGGAGGGCGGCGCGCTCGGCTGGACCGTCGCCTCCAACGCCCGCGTGCTGGCGACCTTCCGCGACAAGCTCGACGCCGAAGCTGTCGACGACCTGATCGCGCGCACCCAGGCCGCGCTGGATGCGGCCAAGCCGTTGCTCAAGGCGCGCGGCGCCGCCGGCTACCTGCGCCGTTGCCATGGCGACCTACACTTAGGCAATGTGCTGCTGGAGAACGGCGCCCCGGTGCTGTTCGACTGCATCGAATTCAACGACGCGCTTGGCGAGATGGACGTGCTCTACGACCTCGGCTTCCTGCTGATGGACCTGGATTTCCGCCGCCGCACCGATGCCGCCAACCGGGTGCTGAACGCCTGGCTGGACGAGGCTGCCCGCGACCTGCCACCCGACCACTGGCAGGGGCTGTCGCTGCTGCCGCTGATCCTGTCGGTGCGAGCCGGCATCCGCACCCACGTCAACGCCTTCGCCGGCGACCTGACCGCCGCCGCCGCCTACCTCGCCGCCGCCCGCGCGCATCTGACCGAGCGGGCCCCGGCCCTGGTCGCCATCGGCGGGATGTCGGGGACCGGCAAGTCGACCCTGGCCCGTCTGGCCGCGCCGGGCATCGGCTCGGTCCCCGGCGCGGTGGTGCTGCGCACCGATGAGGTCAGGAAACGCCTGTTCGAGGCCGGGCCGCTGCAGCCGCTGGGGCCTGAGGCCTACACTCAGAACGCCCACGCGCGGGTCTATGAGAAGATGCGCCAGGAGGCGGCCGCCGTCCTGGCCGCCGGCCAGCCGGTGATCCTAGACGCCACCTTCCTCGACGCCGCCGAGCGCGAAAAGGTCGAGGCCCTAGCGGCCAAGGCGGGTGTGCGGTTCGAGGGTGTCTGGCTGCAGTCCGATCCCGATGTGCTGCGCGAGCGTGTGGCCAAGCGACGCGGCGACGCCTCCGACGCCGACGTCGCCGTGCTGGAAGCACAGCTGCGCGACGCTCCGAATCCTCCGGCGGGCTGGACCTTGGTCACCGACGACGACTTCGACAACGAGGCCCGCGTACTCACCGAACGCCTCGCCTAGAAAGCGCCACGCGTTGCGCGCCTTCATGGCCCCGGTTAGCGTTCGCGCCTGGGAGGATCCATGCAAGGTCTGATGCAAGACTGGCCGTTGACGGTCGACAAGATCCTCGACCATGCCTGCGCCGTGCACGGCCAGGCCGAGGTGGTCACCCGCAACCTCGACGGCTCGATCTCACGTTCCACCTACGCTCAAGTCCATGCGCGCGCCGGACGGCTGTCCAGCGCCCTACTCGGGCTCGGCGTGCGCCTGGGCGACCGGGTCGGCACCCTGGCCTGGAACACCGCCGCGCATATGGAGGCCTGGTACGCGGTGATGGGCATGGGGGCGGTGTGCCACACCATCAACCCGCGCCTGCTGCCGACCCAGCTCGGCTGGATGACCGATCATGCCGGCGAAAAGGTGCTGTTCGCCGACGCCTGTTTCGCGCCGCTGCTGGGGCCGGTCCTGGCCGGAGCGCCGGGGGTCGAGCACCTGGTCTGGCTGACCGACGAGGCGGGATGCCCGCCCTTTGATGCGCCGGGCGGGGTGAAGGTCCACTGTCTGGAGACCCTGCTGGAACAGCATCCTGATCCCGCGCCTTGGGGCGGGTTCGATGAGGGGACGGCTGCGGGGCTCTGCTACACCTCGGGCACCACGGGCGATCCCAAGGGCGTGCTCTATTCGCACCGCTCCAACGTGCTGCACGCCATGATCACCATGCAGGCCGACATCATCGGCATGCGGGCGCGCGACACCGTGCTGGCGGTGGTGCCGATGTTCCACGCCAACGCCTGGGGCCTGCCCTACAGCGTGCCGGCGACGGGCGCGAAACTGGTCATGCCGGGCGCGCGGCTGGACGGCGCCTCGATCCACGAACTGATCGAGCAGGAACAGGTCACCTTCTCCGCCGCCGTGCCGACCGTGTGGTCCAACCTGCTCGGCCACCTGCGCGAGACCGGCAAGCGGATCGACAGCCTCAAGAGCGTCATCATCGGCGGCTCGGCCGTGAACCAGGCCATGATGCAGGCCTATCAGGACGAATACGGCGTCGAGGTGATCCACGCCTGGGGCATGACCGAAACCTCGCCGATGGGCGCGGCGTCGCGCCTGACGGTTCGCACCGCCGCCCTGGACGAGGCCGGCCAGATGGCCGTGCGCATGAAACAGGGCCGCCCGCCGCTGGGCGTGGAGCTGAAGATCGTCGACGAGACCGGCGCGACGCTTCCCCATGACGGCGAGGCGTTCGGCCCGCTGATGGTGCGCGGCCCGGCGGTGGCGAGCGCCTATTTCCGATCCGAGCAGAAGATCCTCGACGCCGACGGCTACTTCGACACCGGCGACATCGCCACCATCGACCAAGACGGCTTCATGCAGATCACCGACCGCGCCAAGGACGTGATCAAGTCCGGCGGCGAGTGGATCAGTTCGATCGAGATCGAGAACCACGTCCTGGCCCATCCGGCGGTGGAGTCGGCGGCTGTGGTCGGGGTGGCGCACCCTAAATGGCTCGAGCGGCCGGTGCTGCTGTGCAAGCTGCGCGAGGGCCAGGCGGCGACGCCCGCGGAGCTGCTGACGCACCTGGACGGCAAGATCGCCAAGTGGTGGATGCCCGACGATGTGTTGTTCCGCGACGCCATCCCGCTGGGCGCCACCGGCAAGGTCGACAAGAAGGCGCTGCGGGTTTCGCTGGCCGACTACCAGCTTCCCTCCGACGAGAAGCCGCCCGTCCTGGCCGCCGCCGCGGCCGCGGCGGTGATCTACGCTCCCGAGCCCGAGCCGGAGGAAGCCGCGGCTGAGCCTGAACCGGCCGCGTCCGAGCCCGCACCGGAGCCCGACGACAAGGTAGTCCTGGTCGAGGCGGCCATGGCCCCGTTCCCGGTCCAGTCGGAGATGCCGCCCGAGCCGGAGGCGCCGATCGGACCGTTCCCGGCCGGGGCGCCTGAACCCGTGGTTGAAGCAACGGCGGCTGAGGCGCCCGCCGTTGCCGAAACGCCGGCTGTCGAGTCCCCTGCGGCCGAGCCGCCCCTGAGTTTCGGCGTGCGGCCTGCGCCACCGCCTGCCGCGCAACAGGCCGTCCCTAAACCGTCCGCCTCGAAGCTGGACCAATGGCGCCCGCGACTGGAGTTGGGATTGCGTATCGTCTCGGCCCTGGGGATCGCCGGGGCGCTGCTGACCATCGTCTGCGGCCTGCTGGCGCCGGCGTACCTCGACGAAGCTTATAAGGTGGAGGTGGCCGTGCTGGCCTTCGCCCTGATCGGCTTCGTCTGCGCACTTGGCCTGGATTGGAAGGCCTTCAGCCGCAACGCCATGATCGCCCTGACCATCGCGCTGTTCGGCTTAGGGTTGGCCCTGGTGTTCAGCGCCGCCTGGCAGCCGCGCGGCCAGTTCCCGGAAGTGGCGCAGACCGCGCCGTAACCCCCAACGTCGTCATCCCGGCCGCAGCGAAGCGGAGAGCCGGGATCCACGTTTCGTGCGCCGGATGGATCCCGGATCGGCGCGCTACGCGCTTGTCCGGGATGGCGAGGATTTATGCGCTGTACTTGCTCCCCAGCTGCGGCGGGCTGTCGGCGCGCACCCGGCCCTCGGCGACCAGCTTGATCAGGTGGCTCAGCACCGACTGGGCGGCGGCCGGCTTCAAGCGCGGGTCGAGCCCGACATAAAGCTGCTCGACGATCAGCGGGATGGTCGACACCCCCGCCTGCACCGCGCCCAGTACCTGCGCCTCGCGTTCCAGGCGGTGGGCGATATAGGCGTCCAGGAACGGCTCCACCGCCGTGACCGGCGGGCCGTGCGTTGGCCACAGGGTCTTGAACCCCCGCGCCTTCACCCGCTCCAGGCTGGCGATATAGGCGGCCATGTCGCCGTCGGGCGGGATCACCACGCTGGTCGACCAGCCCATCACATGGTCGCCGGTGAAGAGGGCGGTCTCTTCCGGATAGGCGAAGCAGATGTGGTTGCTGGTGTGGCCGGCGGTGGGGATGGCTTCCAGCGTCCAGCCGGGGCCCTTGACCGTCCCGCCGCCGCACAGGTCGATGTCGGGCTTGAAAGCCGTGTCGTCGCCTTCCTCGCCGCCTGAGGCGGGGACCGTCCCGGCCACGGCCTTGCGGGCGCAGCCGTACACCGGCGCCCCGGTCAGTTTCGACAGCCGCGCCGCCAGGGGCGAGTGGTCGGAATGGTCGTGGGTCACCACGATGGCGGTCACCCGCTCGCGCTCGATGGCCGACAGGATCGCGCCCAGGTGCGTGTCCAACGCCGGGCCGGGGTCGATCACCGCCACCTCGCCGTGGCCGACGATGTAGGTGCCGGTGCCGGTGAAGGTGAAGGGGCCGGGGTTGTTGGCGATCACACGCCGGATGCCGGGGGACACCACGTCGCACCGCCCGTAGGCGAAGTCGAATTCGCGGACGAAGGGGATGACCACAGCCATGGGCGGGGCTTCTAGCACGCCCTCGCGCCGCGTGGCGCCCAACTTGCGCTTAACGAAAGGTAAACGTGACAGCGAAGGGTCCGATGGCCACAGATGCGCTCATTTTTGTCTCGAAACGGCTCCAGCGGATGGCGTTCGCCTTCCTTTGTCTCGTTCTGGGCCAACTGGTCCTGGCCAGCTGCCAGCCGGAGGACGCCCTCCCCATGGCGGCTCGCTCTGGCTACACGCTCGGCGGTTAGCCCCGGCCGGCCCCGGCTGCGCGACCTCTCGACCCGCCCGCGCCCGCAGCGGACGGGCCTGCGCTAGAACTTGCCGGTGAAGGGTTTGACCTTGCAGGGGCCGTGTTCTAGCCAGTTTTGGCCATCGCCGATGAAGGACGATTTGTACTC
>CANJOB010000019.1 GCA_947475655.1 Caulobacterales bacterium
GACGGGCTGATCAAGATCGAGATGCACTTCCTGCCCGACGTCTATGTCACCTGCGACGTCTGCAAGGGCGAGCGCTACAACCGCGAGACCCTGGAGGTCCTGTTCAAGGGCAAGTCAATCGCCCAGGTGCTGAACATGACGGTCGACGAGGCGGCGGACTTCTTCAAGGCCGTGCCCACGGTGCGCGACAAGATGGACACGCTCAAGCGGGTCGGCCTGGGCTACGTCAAGGTCGGCCAGTCGGCGACGACCCTGTCGGGTGGCGAGGCGCAGCGGGTCAAGTTGAGCAAGGAGCTGTCGCGCCGGGCCACCGGGCGGACCCTCTACATCCTCGACGAGCCGACCACCGGCCTGCACTTCGAGGATGTGCGCCGCCTGCTGGAGGTGCTGCATGAGCTGGTCGATCAGGGCAACACCATGGTTGTGATCGAGCACAACCTAGATGTGGTGAAGACCGCCGACTGGATTTTGGACTTCGGCCCTGAAGGCGGCGACGGCGGCGGCGAGATTGTCGCGGTCGGCACGCCCGAACAGGTCGCCGCCCAGAAGCAGAGCTGGACCGGCCGTTACCTCGACGAGGTGCTCAAGCGCGGCGCGGCGCAGAAGAAGAAGCGGGCCTAGGCCTTCACCGGGTGCGCCTCGCCGCCGCTCAGGGCGCGGTAGGCGATGGCGGTCGGGGCCTGGATGATCACCATCAGCAGCACAGGGGTGAGCAGGCTGATCAGGGCGTAGACCAGCACCGCCGCCGTGGCCTTGGTCGACAGGCCGGCTTCCGGGTTCTGCAGCTGGCGCAGCACGCCCATGTCGCCGCCGCTGATGCCCACGGCCAGGGCGGTGGAGACCACCGTGATCAGGAAATAGACCATGGCCGCGAACACCACGGCCAGGAAGAACATGCCCAGCAGGCGCCAGAAGTGGGCGCGGGTCAGGCGCCAGGCGCCGATCACGTCGATCTTCTTCACCGCGAAGGTCATGGCCGGCAGCAGTGAGAGCCGAAGTCCGAACCACACCTGCAGCGCCAGGGCCAGGGATTCGGCCAGGAAAGTCACCACTCCGCGCAGGGGGCCGGAACCGGCCAGCTGGATCGGCGCCATCAGCGCCAGGTTGACGCCCAGGCTGAACAGCATGGCCGCGATCAGGCACAGGAACAGCGCCCCGACCTGGCGCAGCTCGTCCATACCAAGGCGCAGATAGGCCGCCCGGCTCTCTTCCGGCTCCAGCACCCGGCGGTAGATCGCCGCGCTGATGACCCCCGACAGCACCACCCACACCGTCATCAGGGCGAACAGTACCGGGGCCAGCTTGCCCAGGGCCGCCATCACAGCCTCGGGGTTCTCAGGGTTGAGATTGTCGGCGGCGCCCTCGAGGCGCGGCGCGAAGCCGGACACGATCAGCACGGCGGCCAGGATGATGGTCACGGCGAAGATCGCCGCCCAGGCCAGAACCGCCCAAGGCTTCTCGCGGGTCAGACGGAACCCTTCGAACGCCGCATCGCTCGGCGAAAACGCGCTCATTCCCAACTCCGAAGAAGGAGCCGCGAAAGCTCCGAGACTCGCATAACGCCAGTATGACCGGCCCGCTGCGCCGCGTCAGGATTTTATATGCGGCGCTTAACCGCTACACCCCTGGCCATGACACCCATCCACATCATCGGCGGCGGCCTGGCCGGGTCGGAAGCCGCCTGGCAGGCGGCCCAGGCCGGGGCGCAGGTCATCCTGCACGAGATGCGCCCGCACCGCGGCACCGACGCCCATCAGACCGAGGGCCTGGCCGAGCTGGTCTGCTCCAACTCCTTCCGCAGCGACGACTGGGAAGGCAATGCGGTGGGCCTGCTGCACGCCGAGATGCGCCGCTGCGATTCCATCATCATGTCGGCCGGCGACAAGCACCAGGTGCCGGCCGGCTCGGCCCTGGCGGTCGACCGCGACGGCTTCTCCGCCGAGGTCACGGCGCGGCTGGAGGCGCACCCGAACATCACCATCGCGCGCGAGGAAATCGCCGGCCTGCCGCCCGCCGGCTGGGACAATGTGATCGTCGCGACCGGCCCCCTCACCTCCCCGGCGCTGGCGGAGGCGATCGGCGCCCTGACCGGCGAAGGCTCGCTGAGCTTCTTCGACGCCATCGCCCCCATCCTCCATTTCGACAGCATCGATATGGAGATCGCCTGGCGCCAGTCGCGCTACGACAAGGCCGGGCCGGGCGGGGACGCCGCCGCCTACATCAACTGCCCGATGAACCGGGAGCAGTACGAGGCCTTCATCGACGCCCTGCTCGACGGGCCCAAGGCCGAGTTCAAGGACTGGGAGCACGTACCCTATTTCGACGGCTGCCTGCCGATCGAGGTTATGGCCGAGCGCGGCCGGGAAACCCTGCGCCACGGGCCGATGAAGCCCGTCGGCCTGACCAACCCGCGCGACCCGACGGTGAAGGCCCACGCCATCGTCCAGCTTCGCCAGGACAACGCGCTCGGCACCCTGTGGAACATGGTCGGTTTCCAGACCAAGCTGAAGCACGGCGCCCAGGCGGACGTGTTCCGCATGATCCCCGGCCTGGGCGAGGCGCAGTTCGCGCGGCTGGGCGGGCTGCACCGCAACACCTTCCTCAACAGCCCGAAGCTGCTCGACACCCAGTTGCGGCTGAAGGTCGAACCGCGCCTGCGCTTCGCCGGCCAGGTGACGGGGGTCGAGGGCTATGTGGAGAGCGCCGCCATCGGCCTGCTGGCCGGGCGTTTCGCCGCCGCCCAGGCCGCGGGCCACGCGCTCGAAATCCCGCCGCCGACCACCGCGCTCGGCGCCCTGGTGGCCCACATCACCGGCGGCCACCTGGTCGAGGGCGGCAGTTTCCAGCCGATGAACATCAACTACGGCCTGCTGCCGCCGATGGAGGCCCCTCGCAAGGACGAAACCGGCGCGCCGATCCCGCTGAAGATGCGCGGCCGGGCCAAGAAGCGGCTGATGAGCGTGCGGGCGCTGGCCGATCTGGATGGGTGGCTGGCGGGCTAGATCCGCCCCGTCGCCACCGCCCACACCATCTTCAACCTTTTGAGCAACGGATTGCCGACGCTACGCACAGCCAGAGGCAGCACGGCCGGGAAGGCCGTCGCCGCCAGCTGGGCGGCGGTGAAATGTTCCGGCGTGGCAGGATCGAGCAGCAGCGCCGCCGCGTGCACCGTGGCGCTCTCGGACACGCCGGCGACCGCGCCCTCGTCGAGGACGGCGATATAGCCGTCGATCATGGCCTCCAGGGCGCTGCGGGGCAGGCTGTTGCGTTCGACGGCAAGACTGAGGGCCTGGGCCGCCGGGTGACGGCGCACGGGCAGCCCGCCATAGGCCTCGCCCAGCATCTCGCGCCACCACGCCAGGCGGATCTCTGCCAGCAGCGGGGTGGAGGTCACCCGCCGGGCGCGGGCCAGCTCGTGGTCGAAGGCGTAGAGCGCGATCAGGTCGGCGCGCTTGGCCGGATCGGCGACGAAGCGCGTCGACAGCCACCGGTCGGGGTCGACCCGCCGGACGAGGGCGTCGAGTTCCTCTGCCTCGTCCGGCAAGACCGTTGTTTAGCCGAACAGCGTCTGCTGCATGGCCATGCTGGTCAGCATGGGCAGGGACAGCAGCGTGTTGACACGCGAGGCGAGCATGGCGGTGCGGGCCGCCTTGGCCTTGGTGTCCGCGTCGGCCTCGACGATGCCCAGGGCCCGCTTCTGGTTCGGCCAGATGACGCCCCAGACGTTGAGGAACATGATCAGCGCCAGATAGACGCCCACCCCCATCATGGCGAACTGGCCGTCGACCCCGACCTGATAGCCGCCGGCCATGCCGAAGCTCAGCACGTTCTCGGCGTAGTCGCGCCCGCGCAGGATCAGGACGCCCAGGCCTGCGAGCACCGTGAACAAGGCCGCCCAGCGGAACCAGAAAAGGGCCTCGGGGGCGATGTACTTCGATATCGCCGGCTTCAGCTCAGCCGGAATGTCGGGCATTTTGCGGATCTGGACGAAGTTGAAATAGTACAGCAATCCGATCCAGAGAATGCCGAAGGAGACGTGCAGCCAGCGGAACACCGCCTGGTAGAAGCTGCCGCTGAATCCGGCCGGATTGTGCATGCCGTAGCCGATGATCATCACCAGGGCGAGCACGACGCTCAGCACCATGGTGTTGCGGAAATTGCTCAGAATCTTGCCCATGTTCCCTGTCCCTGCAGCCTATACCTTGAGCGTGACTCTAAGCCGATTTGACGACGGTCGCTATACCGCGATGAGACAGCAGGCTAGGCGGCGGCCCTCGGATGCCAGCAGGTTGTAGGTGCGGGCGGCGGCGTCCGTGGCCATGAACTCGAACCCCAAGCCGGCGGCGGCGACCGCCTCGCGCACGGCGCGCGGCGGCAGGCTCTGCGCCGCGCCCGTGCCCAGCAGCACGAATTCGGCGATCCCCGCCGGAGCCTCGAACACCGGGGCGAAGTGGGCCACGGTCAGGGCCTCCAGGCTGCGCGGCGCCCATGCCAGGGGAATATCGTCAATGATCAGCAGCGAGCCTTCATGGCGCACGCCGCTGACGCGGAAACCCCCGCCGCCCAGGGCGTCGATGGAGGGCGGCTCGCGCATCGGCTAACTAGCGCCGGGACGTGGCCGGCTTGAGCGGCTCGGCCGCCTCGTCGTTGCGGCGCACGCCCCACAGCAGGATCAGCGGCAAGGCGACGTAGATCGATGAATAGGTGCCGATCAGGATGCCGAAGGTCATGGTGAAGACCAGCGGGAACAGCACCGGGCCGCCGAAGAACATGGTGCCGCCGAGCGCCAGCAGGGCCGTCGAGCCGGTGATGATGGTGCGGCTGAGCCGCTCGTTCTCCGACAGGTCGATGATTTCGCGCAGGGGCTTGGTCTTGTACTTGCGCAGGTTCTCTTTCAGCCGGTCGAAGGTGATGACCTTCTCATTCATCGAGTAGCCGATCACCGTCAGCAGGGCGGCGATCGAGGTCATGGAGAACTCGATTCGCATGGCGCAGAGCAGGCCGAGCGTGAGGATGATGTCGTGGAACACCGCCGCCACGGCGCCCAGGCCGAACTGCAGCTGGAAGCGGAACCAGATGTAGCCGAGCATCAAAAGCAGGGCGATGCCCAGCGCCAGGAAGCCGGACTTCAGGAGTTCGCCCGAGACCTTCGGCCCCACCACCTCGACCCGCTTGAACTCGATGCCGGGGAACTGCTCCGCCAGCTTGGATTCAAACGCCCGCGCCGCCTGGATGGCGTTCTGGCCCGGCTCGGGCATGAAGCGCAGCATGGCCGAATTGGGCGCGCCGAAGCCCTGCACCTGGGCGTCATGGGCGCCCATGGCCACCAGCGAGGTGCGCAGCTGCGCCAGGGGCGCGGGGCCTTTGGTGACGACCTCGATCAGAGTGCCGCCCTTGAAGTCGATGCCGAGGTTCAAACCTTGCGTGAACAGCAGCACGCAGGAGGCGGCGATCAGCAGGCCGGAGACGACGCCGGTGTAGGGCGACCACTTGACGTAGTGGAAGTGGAACGACTTTGGCAGCAGTCGGATGAAGGGCCACATGGTCTTCTTCTCCCTACGCGATCGGCAGCACGGTGCGGCGCTTGGCGCGGAACCACCAGGCGATCAGCACCTGGGTGATCAGCACAGCGGTGAACACCGAGGTGACCACGCCGATAGCCAGGGTCCAGGCGAATCCGCGCACGGGGCCGGACCCGAACTGGAACATGATCAAGGCCGAGATCAGGCTGGTGATGTTGGCGTCCATGATCGACACCAGGGCGCGCTTGAAGCCGACGTCGGCGGCCGCCATCGGCGTTCGGCCGCCATGCGCCTCGTCGCGCATCCGCTCGTAGATCAGCACGTTGGCGTCGACCGCCACGGCCAGGGTCAGGATCATGCCGGCGATGCCGGGGAAGGTCAGGGTCGCCTGGGTCAGGCTGAGGATGCCGACCATCAACAGCACGTTGACCACCAGGGCCAAGGCCGCGAACACGCCGAACAGGCCGTAGGCCAGGATGATGAAGACAAACATCGCCGCCGCGCCGATGGTCAGGGAGATGGCGCCGGCGCGCACGGCGTCGGCCCCCAGTTCCGCGCCCACCGTGCGCTGCTCCTCGACCCGCAGCGGGGCCGGCAGGGCGCCCGAACGCAGCAGCAGAGCCAGGTTGTTGGCGCTCTCAGGCGTGAAGTTGCCGGTGATGACGCCGGAGCCGCCGGTGATGGCGCCCTGGATGGTCGGGGCCGAGATCACCTTGTTGTCGAGCACGATGGCGAAGCGCTTGCCGATGTTCTTCGCCGTGGCGTCGCCGAAGCGCCGCGCGCCCTGGCCGTTGAAGCGGAAGCTGACCTCGGGGCGGCCGGTCTGCTGGTCGAAGGCCTGGCGGGCGTCGGTCAGCATTTCGCCCGACACCAGCACCCGGCGCTCCAGGATATAGTTTGCGGCGTAGCCGTCCTCGGACGGCAGCTGCATCATCCGGCGCGGCACGCGGCCGGCGGCGATGTCTTCCGGCGTGGTGGTCTCGTCGACCATCTGGAAAGTCAGTTTGGCCGTCTGGCCGATAATGTTTTTCAGCCGCTCGGGGTCGCTCTCGCCCGGGGCCTGGACGACGATCCGGTTGGTCCCCTGGCGGATGATCGCCGGCTCCTTGGTGCCCAGGCTGTCGATCCGGCGGCGGTTGATCTCGATCGACTGGTCCACCGCCTTGGCGGCGTCGGCCGCCTGGGCCTGGGGCGCGAAGGTGACCTCGATCCGCTGGTCGGGCCGGGTGGAGATTATGACGTCGGTGCCGCCGATCGCGCCGGCCAGGGGCGCGCCGACGTTGCGGCGCAGGGTGTTGACGGCCTCGTCGACCTTGCCCGCGTCGGTGATGCGGACGCTGATGATCCCGCCGGTCTGGGTCGGGTCGGTGATCTCGACGCCGGCGCCGCGCAGGGTAGTGCCGACCTCCTCGGCCAGGTTGACCAGGCGCTCGGCGCGCAGGGCGTTGGTGTCGACCTCCAGCAGCAGGTAGGAGCCGCCCTGCAGGTCGAGGCCGAGGTTGAGCTTCTGCTTGGGGAACCACGCCGGCATCGCGCTCAGCGTCGAGGCCGGCAGGAGGTTGGGCAGGGTGAAAAGCAGCCCGAAGATCGTCGCCAGGGTGACGGCGATAATCTTCCAGCGCGAAATTGACATCATGGCGGCGGCGTTCCTAGCGGACCTGGGATGCGGCCGTGACTAGCTCTTGGAGTCGTTGGCGGGGGCCGGGTCGCCCTTGGCGCGGACCTCGGTGACCATGGAGCGCACCACCTTGATGGTCACGCCCTGGGCGATCTCGACGCCCAGTTCCTTGTCTTCCACCCGCGCCACCTTGCCGATCACGCCGCTCGACAGCACCACGGTGTCGTTGCGCTTGATGGCCGACAACATGGCCTGGTGTTCCTTGGCGCGCTTCTGCTGCGGGCGGATGAGCATGAAGTAGAAAAGGCCCAAAAGCAGCAGGATCGGGGCGAACTGGATGAGGAAGTCCTGGGGATTCGAGCCGGCGGGCATGGTTTTTTCCAGTTTCTGATGGGCGCCGCGGTCATGGCGCCAGCAAGGTCGGCGGAAGCTAGTGGTTCGACCTAGACTTTGCAATGCAAGCTGGGCGGCATTACGACGCGCGCATGGACGCCAAGTTTCTGCCCTTGATCGAACGCATCGCCGCCGCCCTCGAGCGCCTCGCGCCGCCGCCGCCGCCCGCCGCCGCCTTCGACGGGGCGCGGCTGTTCCGTCATGACGCCGCCGACGGGGCCTATCACCCCGCCCCGGACTACGGCCTGGCCCTGGACCTGCTGGTCGGGGTCGACCGGCAGAAGCAGCGGGTGCTGGAGAACCTGCGTCGGTTCGCCGCCGGCCTGCCCAGCAACCACGTGCTGCTGTGGGGCGTGCGCGGCACCGGCAAGTCCAGCCTGGCCAAGGCGGCCTTCATGGAAGCGGCCCGGAGCGACGGCGCCCTGAAGCTGATCGAGATCGACCGCGACGACATCATGGCGCTGCCCGCCCTGTTCGACGGCCTTCGCGGCCGGCCGCAGCGGTTCGTGGTGCTGTGCGACGACCTGTCGTTCGAGGAAGGCGCCGCGGCGGCCAAGGCGCTGAAATCGGCCCTGGAGGGTGGGGTCGGCGGCCCGCCGGAGAACGTGCTGTTCGTGGCCACCTCCAACCGCCGCCACCTCATGCCGCGCGGCCACGCCGAGGACCAGGGCGCCATCACCGCCGCCGAGGACGCCGAGGAGGAGGTCAGCGTCTCCGACCGCTTCGGCCTGTGGATCGGCTTCCCGCCCATGGACCAGAACGCCTACCTGGAGGCCGTGCGCGGCTACGCGGCGCGGTTTGGGCTCAACACCGACGACCTGGACCGCCGCGCCCTGCAGTGGTCCCAGCTGCGCGGCGGCCGTTCGGGCCGCGTCGCCTTCCAGTTCATCCGCGACCTGGCGGGGGAACTTGGGGTGAAGCTGCCGGCCTAGCGGGGCAACACCAAGGTCGGATCGATCGGCCGGGCCTTGTCTTTCGGGGTCGGGGCGTAGCGGACCTCGAAATGCAACTGCGGCTCGGGCACCCCGCCGCTCATGCCGGCCGTGCCGATCTGTTGACCCTGGGTCACCACCTGGCGCATCCGTACATCAGCCTTGGCCAGGTGGGCGTAGGCCGTCACCCAGCCGTCGGCGTGCTTGACCAGCACCAGATTGCCGAACTCCGGCACCTGGTCGCCGGCATAGACCACCTCGCCGGCGGCGGCGGCGCGGATCGGGGCCGCGGCGCCGGCCCGGATGTTGATGCCGTCGCTGCGCTGGCCGGTCCCCTTGGGGCCGAAGGTGGCCAGGATCTCGCCCTGCAACGGCCAGACGAACCGGCCCCGGCCCGCCACGATCACGTCCTGGTCGGACGGCGGGGCGGCGGTATCGATGATCGCCGGCGCGGGCGTCGGCGCGGGCCGGGCATAGGTGGTGGGCGGAGTCGCGGCCGGCGGCGTGGGGGCCGGGCGCGCGTAGTTGGTCGGCGGTGTCGGCGCGGGCGCGAGCGGCGCGGCGGCAGTCGCGGGGGGCGCGTAGGCCGGCGGCGGCGGGGCGGCGGCGGTCACGGGCGGCGTGTAAGGGACGGGCGCCGGGGGCGTCGGCGCGGCGGCGGTGCGGCGTAGCGGGCCGGTGTCCTTGAAGCCCTGCGGCAGCACCAGGCGCTGGCCGGCGCGGATCGGGTCGTTCACGGACCGGTCATTGGTCTCGGCCAGGGCGGCGGCGGTGACGTTGAAGCGGCGAGAGATGGCGAACAGGGTGTCGCCGCCGCCGACGATATAGGCCTTGGCCTTCGATGTGGGGCCTTTCAGCTTCTGGCCCGGCCTGATCTTCGACGGGTCGTCGATCTTGTTCGCATCGACCAGCTGCTTGCGTGTGATGCCGAACTCGCGGGCGATGGCGTCGATGGTGTCGCCGCGCTTGACGGTATGGCTCTTCGGCGGGCCTTCGGCGTCGACCACCCGGCCCGTGACCGAGAATATCGTCACCTCGCGGGGCATAACCGGGGGCGGCGGCGCGGCGGCGGTCGGAGCCGGGGCGGGCGCGGGCGCGGGATAGTACTGCGGCGGCGGATTGGGCCGCTCCTCGGGGATCGGCGGTGTGGCCGGGGCTGTGGTGGTCGGAGCCAGGGGCTGGCTGGTCACCGGCGCGGTCGGCGCGGCGACGACGCCGTTGTCCTGCGGCGGCGGGGGGGGCGGCGGAGGCGGCGACGGTTCGGGCGCAGGCGCGGGCGCGGTGATCGGATAGGCCGGGACAGCCGGTTCCGAGGTGGCGCAGGCCGCCAGGGTCAGGGCGGCGAAGCCGATCAAAGCCAACTGGCCGATCTTTTGTGTCATCGCCGAATCCTCTCTTGAATCAAGGTCCAGACGCACCTGGAACTCTAAACGCTTAGTTAACCGCGACCCGTTTGGGGCCGCTCACAGCTCCTTGGCGACGCCGTCGAGCATGGGCACGAAACGCACCTCGCCCAGCTGTTCCTGGGTGAAGCCGCCCTTGCCGTCGCCGGCGTAGCGCAGCAGCCGCTGCACGGGACCCTTGCCCACCGGCGCCACCAGCACGCCCGAGGGCTTGAGCTGCTTGAGCAGGCGGATCGGCTCATCAGACGATGCGGCTGTGACGAGAATGCGGTCGAACGGCGCCTGTTCTGGCCACCCCTCCCCGCCGTCGCCGAACCGGGTGATGACATTGGTCAGGCCCAGGGTCTGAAACCGCTGCTCCGCCTCGCCCATCAGGGTGCGGTAGCGCTCCATGGTGTAGACCAGCCGCGACAGGCGCGAGAGGATCGCGGTTTGGTATCCGCTGCCGGTGCCGATCTCCAGCACCCGCGCGCGCGGCTCCAGGGTCAGGGCCTGGGTCATCAGGCCGACGATGAACGGCTGGCTGATGGTCTGGCCGCAGGCGATCGGCAGGGCGCTGTCTTCCCAGGCCCGGTCGCGGAACAGGTCCGGGGTGAAGATGTCGCGCGGCGTCTTCTCGATCGCCGCCAGCACGCCGGGATCGGTGACGCCCTGCGAGCGCAGGGCCAGCACCAGCCGCGCCAGGCGGGTCTGGGGCGTGTCGGACGCGTCCGCCATGTCTTTCGAGGATGGGCCCGTCACGGCTTGGCCTTCGGGATCGCGCCGCCGAGCTTGCCCTTGAGGGCCGCCATGGCCGAGTGGTGGGTCAGGTCGATGTGCAGCGGGGTGACGCTGATCTTGCCGGCCTCGAGCGCGGCGAGATCGGTGCCCTCGGCCAGGTTCACGTCGCCGTGGCGGAAACCCATCCAATAGTAGTCGCGGCCGCGCAGGTCGGTGCGCCGCTCGGCATGAGTGCCGTTGAAGCCGCGGAAGCCCTGGCGGGTCACCTCCACCTCGGTCACCTCGGCCGGCGCGCGGCAGGGGAAGTTGACGTTGATGATGGCGTCGTTGGGCCAGCCGATCTCCAGCAGGCGCGAGATGATGCCCGGCCCATAGGCGACGGCGGTCTCGTACGGCGCGCGCTCGTCGTCGCGGAACACTGCCAGCGCCTGGCTCATGGCGATGGCCGGCACGCCCAGCACCATGCCCTGGATGGCCCCTGCCACCGTGCCTGACATGCTGCAGTCCTCGCCCAGGTTCTGGCCCCGGTTGACGCCCGACAGCACCAGGTCGGGCCGCCCGCCCGCCACCAGGTCCTGCACCGCCAGCATGACGCAGTCGGTCGGGGTGCCGTCGACGGCGAAGCGGCGTTCCCCTAGGCGCCGCACCCGCAGCGGATCGGCCAGGGTCAGGGCGCGGCTGGCGCCCGACTGCTCGTACTCCGGCGCCACCACCCAGACGTCGTCGGTCAGGGCGCGGGCGATCTCCTCCAGGGCGGTCAGGCCCTCGGCGTGGATGCCGTCGTCGTTGGTGATCAGTATCCTCAACGCTTGCCGCCGATCGCCTTGAGACCGCCCATGTAGGGCTGGAGCACGCCGGGGATCGCCACCGATCCGTCTTCCTGCTGATAGTTCTCCAGCACCGCCACCAGGGTGCGGCCGACCGCTAACCCTGAGCCGTTCAGGGTGTGGACGAAGCGCGTGCCCTTCTCCCCGGCCTTCTGGGTGCGGGCGTCCATGCGCCGGGCCTGGAAGTCGCCGCAGTTGGAACAGGACGAGATCTCGCGGTAGGTGGCCTGGCTCGGCAGCCAGACCTCCAGGTCGTAGGTCTTGCGGGCCGAGAAGCCCATGTCGCCGGTGCACAGCAGCATGGTGCGGAACGGCAGTTCGAGCTTCTTCAGCACCGCCTCGGCGCACCCGGTCATGCGCTCGTGCTCGGCGTCCGACTGCTCGGGCGTCGTGATCGAGACCAGCTCCACCTTGTAGAACTGATGCTGGCGGATCATGCCGCGCGTATCGCGCCCGCTGGCCCCGGCCTCGGAGCGGAAGCTGGGCGTCAGGGCGGTGAGGCGGAGCGGAAGCTCTTCCTCCGCGGTGATCTGTTCGCGGATGATGTTGGTGAGGCTGACTTCGGCGGTGGGGATGAGCCAGCGGCGGTTCGCAAGCGCCAAAACTCCGGATTCGCGAGCACGATCAACAAACTCAGCCCATTCGAAAGGCGCCACGCTTCGGTAGCCTTCGGACTCCACTCTCTTGAGCAATTGCCGATCTTCGTCCGCCAGCTTCCATGTACGGATAAGCTCGTTCTCTTTGATAAATTTAATGATGTCTCGTGCGCCCGCAGGATAAATCGCGCTATTCGGCAATGTCTCGACAGCGGTTGCTAGAAAAAGATCATCTTGGAATTTCGGCAGCTGCCCCGTTCCAAACATAGCCGCATCTTTTACCAATAAAGGCGGTGAGATTTCCGTGTAACCATGCTCAGTAGTTTGGATGTCGAGCATAAACTGGCCAAGTGCTCGTTCGAGACGCGCTACTTGCCCTTTGAGAACTACGAAGCGAGCGCCCGACATTCGGCTCGCGGCCTCGAAATCCATTCCGCCCAGGCCTTCGCCTATGTCGACGTGATCCCTAGGATTGTTAATTCTGCGAGGCTCACCAAATCGACGCTGTTCCACATTTTGGTGCTCATCAGCGCCAACTGGCACGTCTTCTGCCGGCAGATTGGGGAGCATTGCGAGCAGTTGGTGAAGCTCATCGCTAACCGCTTCAAAATCACTCCTGTGGCGCACATCGGCGTTTTTGAGCGCCTCAACCTCTTCCATCAAGTGTGTGGCTAACTTGACGTTCTTCTGCGCCTTGGCTTGGCCGATCTGCTTGGAAAGCTCGTTGCGTCTAGCCTGAGCCTGTTCGGCCGCGGTCTGGGCCGCACGCAGCCGCCTATCGAGTTCAACGGCCGTGATCGCTAAGCCGGCGACTCCCTTCGCCGCCCAGGCGCGCTCGTAGCGGTCGGGGTTTTCCCGGATGGCCTTGATGTCGTGCATGCAGGTTTCATAAGGCGCGTCGGCGGGGGCGCCAACGTCTTTGCGGGGGGTTTAGGCGGCCGCTTCGGCTTCCGCGTCCTGGCGCTTCTTGCGGCGCTCGATCAGCCAGACGCAGATGATCGAAATCTCGTAGAGCAGGCAGATCGGCACCGCCAGGGTGATCTGGCTGATCGGGTCCGGCGGGGTCAGGACGGCGGCGACCACGAACACGGCGACGATGGCGTAGCGGCGCCCGGCGCGTAAAGCCGCGCTGCTGACCAGCCCCGCCAGGCCGCACAGCGACAGCACCACCGGCAGCTGGAAACAGAGGCCGAACGCCATCAGCAGCGTGGTGACCAGGGTCAGGTAGTCCGACACCTTGGGCAGCAGTTCGACGGTCACGGCGCCCGAGCCGACGATCTGCTGGCTGAGGGCGAACCACAGCACGAAGGGCAGCATCACGTAATAGACCAGCGCCGCCCCCAGCAGGAACAGTAACGGCGCAGCCAGCAGGAACGGCAGGAAGGCGTTGCGCTCCTTGCGGTAAAGGCCCGGCGCGACGAAGCGGTAGAGCTGCCAGGCCAGGACCGGGAAGCTGAGGACGATGGCCCCAAAGCCCGCCAGCTTGATCTTGGTGAAGAAGAACTCCAGCGGCGCGGTGAAGACGAACTTCAGCGTCCCCGTCGCCGGCAGCGGCGCGTCCCTCAGACCGACCAGGGCCAGCAGCAGGTCGAACGGGCCATGGTGCTCGCCGCCGGCCTTCTGCGCCGCCAGCAGGCCGGACCCAACCTCGTAGGGGTGCAGGAGGAAGATGTAGAGCTTGTCGGCGAAGAAGAAGCAGACGGCGAAGGCCACGGCGATGGCGATTACCGAGGTCACCAGCCGCGAGCGCAGCTCGATCAGGTGGTCGAGCAGCGGCGCGCGCGAAGCGTCGATGTCCGGCTCGTCGGGATAGCCCGGGCCGCTCACGCCTTGCCCTTTCCGGTCGTCTTGGGCCCGGTCTTGGCGGGGGTCTTGGCCGCCGTCTTGCGCGGCGCCGCCGTCTTGGCGGCGGGAGTCTCTGCGGCCGTGATCGTGGTCTTGGGCTTCCTGGGCGCCTTGGCGGGGGCGCCCTCGACCTCGGCCACGCGCTTGCGGCGGGTCAGGATCGATTCCGGCTCGGCCGGATAGCGCAGGTAGGATTCCGGATCGTACGGGACGACCTCCCCCGTCTCGTCGAACACCTCGTACTCTCCGCCCGGGAACCCCTGCCCTTCCAGCCCGGTGAGGTGTTGCTCGACCGCGCTCTTCTCGGCCGCCGCCGAGTCGCGCATGGCGGCCACTTCCTTGCGCAGGTCATCCAGTTCGGACTGCCGGGCCATCTCGTCGAAGCTGGAGCGGAAGTCGGTCGCCATGCCGCGCAGGCGGCCGACGAACTTGCCCAGCTTGCGCAGAAGCATGGGCAGGTCCTTGGGCCCGACCACGATCAAGGCGATCGCGGCGATAACCAGCAGTTCGGTGGAACCGATTTGAGGCAGCATGGCCTGGCTTTTGCGCCCGCGCGCGCCCCAAGATCAAGGGCCGCCCGCGTTACACCTTAGCTTTTGCTCAGGTCTTTTTCTTCGGCCTCGGTGCGCGGCAGGGCGCCCTTGGACTTGTTGTCGGCGACCACGTCCTCTTCCTTGAGGCCGTCCTTGAAGGCTTTCACGCCCTTGGCCGCGTCGCCCATGATGCTCGACAGCTTGCCGCGCCCGCCGAACAGCAACAGGACGATCACCGCGACGATGATCCAGTGCATTGGGGACATGCTGCCCATGGGGAACTCCAGTTCTCGGCGGCCGGTTTTCAGGGCCGCGATCAAATTTAAGCGCGCAATATAGGCTTTCCGAGGGCCGCGCCAAGCTTCGGTTTGGCTTAGGAACTTTTACCCCCGCTCATCCCCGCGACCCGAAGGGCGGCAAAGCCAAAGCGGGGACCCAGGCTTTTTTTGTTTCGATAGCGCCAAACTGGACAGAACTGGATCCCCGCTGCGGCGGGGATGAGCGGAGGTTGGGAGGGCCGCGCCAGGTTCTCTCTTTAAGGCTGAGCTTCCGGCTCCTCGCCGCCGACGAAGTCCTGGGCGAACTCCGGCGCGTCGTCGGCGTCGAGCGGGTCCTCGTCGTCGGCCAGGCCGTCGATCGGCTGCGGCGGGGCGAAACCGGCCGGCAGGTCCATGGCCAGCAGGCCCGACGCCTTCATCTCCTGCGCGCCCGGCAGGTCGGCCAGGCTGGAGAGGCCGTAGTGCTCGAGAAAGGCGTCGGTGGTGCCGAAGGTGACCGGACGGCCAGGCGTGCGGCGGCGGCCGCGCATCTTCACCAGCCCCAGTTCCAGCAGCACATCGAGCGCCCCGCCCCGGGTCTGCACCCCGCGCACGGCCTCGATCTCGGCCCGCGTCACCGGCTGGTGGTAGGCGATGATGGCAAGCGTCTCCTGCGCCGCCTTCGACAGGCGCCGCGGCTCCTCGCGCTCCTGGGTCATCAGGTAGGAGAGGTCCTCGGCGGTCTGGAAACGCCAGCGCCCGGCGACATTGACCAGATTCACCCCCCGGCCCGAATAGCGCGCCGCCAGGGCCTCGATGGCCACGGCGACGTCGGAGCCTTCCGGCAGGCGGCTCTCCAGGTCGCCCATCGACAGCGGCCCGGCGGCGGCGAACAGAAGGGCCTCGATCTGCCGTTCCAGCACCCCGATCTCGAAGACGTCGCTCATCAGGCTGCCTCGGCGTCGGGCCGGCTGCGCAGGTAGAGGTCGGCGAAGGCCTCGGCCTGGCGGGCCTCCAGCGCCCCCTCCTTGACCAGTTCCAGGCTGGCCGAAAGCGTCGAGGCCAGGCACGACGCGCGGCTGGGGCCGTGGCCCTCTTCCAGGCTCTCGTCGCCCTCGGGCGCCACCCAGGCCAGGGATGTCCAGCTTTCCAGTTCCGGCAGCAGGTGGCGCAGCCGCTCGCGCGCCGCCTCGAGCGGATAGGCGGTCGGCGCCGCCGGCGCGTAGGTGCGCGAGGCCTCGCGGCGGCGGAAGCCGATATAGGCGCTCATCAGGCCGTAGAGGTCTCCCTCCAGTCGTTGCGACGGGATGATCTTCACCGCCTGCGGATCGCCGCGGGTGAAGATGTCGCGCTTGAGGCGCGGGCCGTTGTGCAGGGCTTCCCCGGCCTGACGCATGGCGTCCAGCTTGGCCAGGCGGAAGGCCAGGTGGGCGGCGACCTGCTCGGGCGGCATCTCCTCCGTGGCCGGGCGCTCGGCCTTGGGCAGCAAGAGGCGCGATTTCAGGTAGGCCAGCCAGGCGGCCATCACCAGGTAGTCGGCGGCCAGCGAGAACTGCAGCCGCGTCGCCCGTTTGACGAAGGCCAGGTACTGGTCGGCCAGCTGCGAGATCGACAGTTTCAGCAAGTCGACCTTCTGGGTCCGCGCCAGGGCCAGCAGGGCGTGCAGCGGCCCTTCGTAGCCGTCCAGGTCGACGATCAGGGCTTCCCCGTCCTCGGCCGCGCGGGCGGCGGCGTCGAAGGCGAAGATGGGCTGGAACGGCTCGCTCATGCGGCGGCCCTCCCGGCCAGGCCAAGGTCGGCCAGCCGGGTCTCGGCGGCCCCAGGGTCGAAGGAATGGGGGGCGAAATCGTTGGATATGCGCGCGGCGGCGCGGGCGGCGCGGGCGCGCTCCAGCGCCTTGCCCGACAGCACGCCACAATTCGCCGCGACTGCTTCCAACTCGCCCATCAGGTCGCGCACCGGCTCGCCGACCAGGGCCCCGTTGCCGTGCAGGACCACGTCGCAGCCGGCGGCGATGGCGGCGGCCGAGCGGCCGGCCAGGTCTCCACCCAAGGCCTTCATGGAGAGGTCGTCGCTCATCAAAAGCCCGTCGAAGCCGATCCGGGCGCGGATCACATTGTCGATGGCCGCCGGCGAGACGGTCAGGGCGCGGTCCGGGTCGGCGGCGGCGTAGACCACATGGGCGGTCATGGCCATGGGCGCGCCATTCAGGGCGCGGAACGGGGCGAAGTCGGTGGCGTCGAGCGTCTTCAGGTCCGTCTCCACCACCGGCAGGGCCAGGTGGCTGTCGACGGCGGCGCGGCCGTGACCGGGGATGTGCTTGATCACCGGGGCGACGCCGCCGGCCAGCAGGCCTTCGCAGGCGGCGCGGCCCAGGTCCGCCACCAGCGCCGGATCGGACCCAAACGCGCGGTCGCCGATGATGCCATGGCCGTCCGGATGCAGCAGGTCGACGCAGGGGGCGCAGTCGGCGTCGACCCCGACGGAGATCAGCTCATGCGCCAGCAGGCGGTGGTTGAGGAACACCGCCTCTCGCGCCGCGTCCGGGTCCTGGACATAGAGGTCGCCGAACGGCCGGGCCGGCCGGCGCAGCAGGGCCAGCGGAGGTTTCAGCCGCTGCACCCGGCCGCCCTCCTGGTCGATGAAGATCAGCACATCGTCCTGCACCGCCTCGCGCAGGTCGCGGGTCAGGGCCTGGACCTCCCGCGCCGTGCCGATGTTGCGGGCGAACAGGATGAAGCCCCAGGGCCGCATCGCCCGGAAGAAGGCGCGCTCGTCGGCGCCCAGCACGGGGCCCATGCAGCCGACGATGCAGGCGCTGGTCGTCAACGGGTGAAGCAGGCCTTCCCCGCGGCCTTCAGGCGGCCGCAGAACGCGTCGGCGTCGGCGCGCGAGGCGAAGCCTGTGACGGCGGTGCGGTAGAGGGTCTTGCCCTGCACCTCGACCTCTTGGACCTGCTTGCCCTTGCCAGCGGCCATACCGGGCGCGAGCTTGGCCGCGTCGACCCAGCCCTTGTCGGCCAAGGACTGCGAGGAGAAGGCGCCGATCTGCACCGAGGCGCCGGCGGCGGAAGCGACCGCGACGGTCTTGGGCGCCGGGGCGGCGGGGGCCTTCTGGGCGACGGCAGGCGCCGCCACGGGCGCTGATGGCCGGGCGATGGCGGCCTCACCGCGCTCCAGCGCCGCGCCGATCGGATCGGCGGCGCCGACGGGCACGGTCGGCCGCGCCTGGGGCGCTTCCGGCGGCGGGGCGAAGGCGGTGGCGGCCCCTGGGGCCGGGGCGTCGCCGCGATAGATCTGCAGGCCTGCCGCGGGATCAGGCGCGCGCGTTTCCAGCGGCGCGGGGCCTTTGATTTCACCGACGGCTTGGCCGACCGGCTGGGGCGCGTCGCCCGCGCCGCGCACGCCGCCGCGATAGATCAGAAAGATGGCCACGATCAGGGTGACCAGGATCACCGCGCTGACGATCAGGGTCATCGGCACCGGCCGCGAACCGCGCACGGGCTGGCGCGCGTCGAACGACAGCGGCTGGTCGTTTTGCGGCGTGTAGGTCCCGCGCGGGGAATCGTTCATGGCCAGGCTCCTCACCTGTGTTGCTGGGCGAAAAACGAATCACCCCGCAAAACCATTCTAAAGTGTTTCCGGCGGGCCTTTGCGGCTTAACAAGGCGGCGAAAGTGAGTCGTCCCCAACCGTTTCAGGGGAAATCAGCCCCACGGCCCCAGCACGAACAGGCGCCGGTGCTCCTCGATGGCGAAGCGGTCGGTCATGCCGGCGATGTAGTCGCAGACCGTGCGGGCGCGGCCCAGGTCCCCGTCGGCGGTCGCCTTGACGAACCACTCAGGCGGTAGGACGTCGGGCTGGTTCATGAACAGCACGAACATTTCCGACAGCAGGCGCCGCGCCTGGCTACGGGTGCGGTTGACCTTCCAGTGCCGGTACATCCGCTCGGTCAGGAACAGACGCAGCTGGCCCAGGTCCGCCGCCATCTTGGGCGAGAAGGCCACCAGGGCGTGGTCGAGCTCACGCACGTCGGTGGCGCTGGCCACCCCGGTCTTGGCCACCCGGCGGCCGGTCTCCTCGATCACGTCGCCGACCATTGCCCCGATCATCCGCCGCACGGCCTCCAGCCGCACCAGCCGCGCCGACAGGTCCGGCCAATCGGCCCGCACCTGGCGTACGATGGGGCCGATCAGGGCAACGTCGGTCAGTTCGTCCAGGGTGAAGATGCCCGCCTCGACCCCGTCGTCGACGTCGTGGTTGTTGTAGGCGATGTCGTCCGACAGGGCCGCCACCTGGGCCTCGGCCGAGGCCCAGCCGCCCAGTTCGAGCGGGTAGGCCGCGTCATAGTCGACAATGGCCTTCCACGCGGGCGAGCCGAGCTTCGAGGTCACCGGGCCGTTGTGCTTGACGATGCCCTCAAGCGTCTCCCAGGTCAGGTTAAGGCCGATGAAAGTGGGGTAGCGGTGCTCCAGCTCTGTGATGACGCGGAATGTCTGCACATTGTGGTCGAAGCCGCCGTAGGCCTTCATCTGGATTTCCAACTCGTCCTCGCCGGCGTGGCCGAACGGCGGGTGGCCCAGGTCGTGCGCCAGGGCGATGGCCTCGGTCAGGTCGGGATCGAGCTTCAGCGCCGTGGCCACGGAGCGGGCGATCTGCGCCACCTCCAGGCTGTGGGTCAGGCGGGTGCGGAACTGGTCGCCCTCGTGGGCGACGAAGACCTGGGTCTTTTCCTTCAGCCGCCGGAACGCGCTGGTGTGGATGATGCGGTCGCGGTCGCGGGCGAAGGGGGTGCGGGCGGCGCTGGACGCCTCGTCAAAACGCCGGCCCCGCGAGGCGGCGGCGATTTCGGCGATGGGCGCGAGATCGTGGCTCATTGACGCTCTATGCTGCGGGGGCCTTCCGATCAGGCCGAACACCCCTCATATAAGGGCCAAGACGGAACCATAAGTAAAACCATGAGCGAGACCGCCCTCACCCTGTCGCCCTCCGCCGCCGCCCGACTGCATGACCTGTCGAAATCGCAGGGCCGGCCGGTGCTGCTGCGCGTGGCCGTCGACGGGGGCGGCTGCTCGGGCTTCCAGTACCGGTTCGATTTGGTCGATGCTGCCGAGCCGGACGACCTGAAGATCGAGCACGACGGGGCCGTGGCGGTGATCGACGACGTGTCCCTGGCCCTTTTGCAGGGCTCGGAGATCGATTTCGTCGACGAACTGGCCGGGGCCGAGTTCCGCGTCAAGAACCCCAACGCCAAGACCAGCTGCGGCTGCGGCGTCAGCTTCGCGATCTAGCCCTACTTCGCGGGCAGGAACTGCAGCACGGCCAGGGTCAGCACGCCCCAGGCCAGGGGTGTGGCCATCAAAGCCCAGGCCCTTTGGGTTTGCCCCCGCGCCCACAGCACCCAGCTCAGGTAAGGCCCCAGCAGGCACACGGCCCAGAAGCTGATCACCAGCAGGAAAGCCAGCCAGGCCAAGGGGTTGAGCACCGACCCGCGGGCGTCGAACACCATCGGCGAGACGATCGCCGCCACCGCCCCTAGCCCCGAGGCCACCGCGCAGAGGGCCGTCGAGGCGATCATCCCCACCAGCTGCCAGTTGACAGGACGCGCCAGCAGACGCGCCGGGGCGCGGCGCGAAATCGCTGAATAGGACAGTGGCGGCTTGAGGCTGTAGGTCATCCCCCTTAGCCTTCGGGAAGCTCAAGCGGATCGTCAATGCGTATCGCCACCTGGAACGTCAATTCGGTCAACGCTCGCCTGGAGCTTGTATTGGCGTGGTTCGAAGCCGCCCAGCCGGACGTCGCCTGCCTGCAGGAGATCAAGTGCGTCGACGAGAAGTTCCCCACCGAGGCTTTCGAGCGTCTGGGCTACAACGTCGCCGTCCACGGGCAGAAGTCGTACAACGGCGTGGCCATGCTCTCGAAGACGCCGCTGGATGACGTGCGGCGCGGTCTGCCCGGCTCCGACAACTGGCCCGAGGGGGCTGAGGACCACGCCCGCTACATCGAGGCGGTGACCGGCGGGGCGACCCCGGTGCGGGTCGGCGGCATCTACCTGCCCAACGGCAATCCGATCGGCACGGAGAAGTTCGCCTACAAACTGGCCTGGATGGACCGCCTGCGCGGCCACGCCGCCGAGCTGCTCAAGCTGGAAGAGCACCTGGTGCTGTGCGGCGACTACAACGTCATCCCCGAGCCGCAGGACGCCGACAAGCCGGAGACTTGGGCAGGCGATGCCCTCTTTCAACCTGAGACGAGGGCGTCGTTCCGGGCGCTGAAGAACCTCGGCCTGACCGACGCCTACATGGAAGTGGACGGATCGCCCGGCGGCTACACGTTCTGGGACTACCAGGCCGGCGCTTGGCAGCGAAACCACGGCATCCGCATCGACCATCTGCTGCTGTCGCCCCAGGCCGCCGACAAACTGGCGGGCCTCGTCATCCACCGCAACGAGCGCGACAACGAAAAGCCGTCCGACCACGTGCCGGTGGTGGTGGAGCTCAGCCTGTGAGCGAAGCGGCCCGCCTGATGCTGCTGCTGGCCCTGGCGGGCGCGGGCGTGACCTTCCTCGGCAGCGCGGCCATCTGGCTGATGGACCCCCAGCGCCGGCTGCAGCGGGCGCTCAAGCGCGTGCTCAAGGCCTTTCCCGAGGCCATGCTGCTCTCTCCGCCCAGCGGCCGCGGCGTGGGGTTCTCGTTCGACAGCGGCATGCTGGCTGTGTGCTGGAACAACGGCGGCTGGTGCCTGCTCTATCGCATCGAGGAACTGGCCGGGGCCGAACTGCTGATCGACGACCAGGTGGTTGGCCGCGCGCTGCGGGGCGAACCCAGCCGCACCCTGGACCGCGCCGGCGGCGCCGCCGAGAGCGTGGTGCTGCGGCTGATCTTCGACGACCCGCGCCACCCCGATTTCGACCTGGACCTGTGGACCCGGTCCGACACCATGCGCCGCGTCTCCGCCACCCCGGCCGAAGCCATCGCCGAGGGCAACAGCTGGCTGGCGCGGACCGAAGCGATCCTGCGACGGCCCAAACCAGCGCTCGCGATCGTGGCCGCCCCGCCTCCGGTCGCCAGGCGCGAGCCTGAGCCGGAGGAGGACGAAGACCAGGACCAGGACGAGCTGCCCTTCTAGTCCTGGGAATTACAGATCCGCGTACACATGGGTTTCCGCCGCGAAGCCCGGGTGGGTCAGAGCCCCCAGGTGCGCGGGACCGACCAGCTGGGCGAATTTCCAGATCGCGCCGCTGTTGTAGTTGTGCGGACGCGGCTGCCAGTGGCGGCGGCGGTTTTCCAGTTCGATCGGATCGACCTCCAGCTCGATGGTCCCGGCTTCGGGGTCGATGCTGATGATGTCGCCGTCCTTGACCAGGGCGATCGGTCCGCCGACCGCGGCTTCGGGGCCGACGTGGCCGACGCACAGACCGCGCGTGGCGCCGGAGAAGCGGCCGTCGGTGATCAGGGCGATGTTCTCCACCCCCTGGCCGTAGATGGCGGCGGTGGTCGACAGCATCTCGCGCATGCCGGGCCCGCCCTTGGGGCCCTCATAGCGGATCACCAGCACGTCGCCCGGCTTGTAGTCCTCGGCCTGGACGGCGGCGAAACAGGCGTCCTCACCGTCGAAACACCGGGCCGGACCGCGGTGCTTGTTGTGCTTCAGGCCGGCCACCTTGACGATGGCGCCGTCGGGGGCGAGCGAACCCCACAGACCGACCACGCCGCCGGTGGGCGAGAGCGGGTTCGACACCGGGCGGATCACGTCCTGGTCGTCGCGCCAGACCACGTCTTTCAGGTTCTCGGCGATGGTCTTGCCGGTAACGGTCATGCAGTCGCCATGCAGCAGGCCGGCGTCGAGCAGGGTCTTCAGCAGCATCGGCACCCCGCCCGCTTCCCCCATGTCCTTGGCCACATAGCGGCCGCCGGGCTTGAGGTCGGCGATGTAGGGCGTGCGGGCGAAGATTTCAGCCATGTCCTTCAGCGTGAACTCGACGCCGCATTCGTGCGCCATGGCCGGCAGGTGCAGGCCGCCGTTGGTCGAGCCGCCCGTGGCCGCCACCACCACCGCCGCGTTCTCGAACGCCTGGCGGGTGCAGATGTCGCGCGGGCGGATGTTCTGCTCCAGCAGGCGCATGATCGCTTCGCCCGAAGCGCGGGCGTATTCGTCACGGCTGACATAGGCCGCCGGAAGCGCGCTGGAGAGCGGCAGAGCCAGGCCGATGGCTTCGGAGACGCAGGCCATGGTGTTGGCGGTGAACTGGCCGCCGCAGGCGCCGTCGCCGGGGCAGGCGTGCTGCTCGACCTCGCACAGGCGCGCCGCGTCGATCTTGCCGGCGGAGTACTGGCCCACGGCCTCGAACACCTCCTGCACGGTGATGTCCTTGCCGTCGAGTTTGCCGGGCAGGATCGAGCCGCCGTAGAGGAAGATCGACGGCACGTTGAGGCGCAGCATGGCCATCATCATGCCGGGCAGGCTCTTGTCGCAACCGGCCACCCCCACCAGGGCGTCGTAGCCGTGGCCGCGCATGGTCAGTTCCACGGAGTCGGCGATCACGTCGCGGCTGACCAGGGACGAGCGCATGCCCTCGTGGCCCATGGCGATGCCGTCGGTGACGGTGATGGTGCAGAATTCGCGCGGCGTGCCGCCGGCGGCCTTCACCCCGACGCTGACCTGCTGCGCCTGGCGCATCAGGGTGGTGTTGCAGGGCGCCGCCTCGTTCCAGCAGGCGGCGACCCCGACCAGCGGCTGCTCGATCTCGCGGGTCCCTAAGCCCATGGCGTAGAGGTAGGAGCGGTGCGGCGCGCGCTCCGGCCCAATCGTCACATGCCGGCTCGGCATGTTCGACTTGTCCCAGGTTCCGTCCGGCCGCTTGGTCATGGCATCCCTCAAAGGCAGAGGGGCTGACTAAACCTCTGTGGGCACGGATTCAACGCCTGCCACCGCATCGGCTGCGAGGGCGAGGTTGAGAGCGGCCTGCGCCTCCTCCCCCGTCACCGCCGGGCGGGGTGCGTTGCCCAGCACCGCGTCGAGGAACCCCCCGACGCTGGCGCCCAGCGGATCGCGGCCCGCGGGACTGTCGGCGAAGTCCTCCAGCAGCGGAAAGCCTGTGGTGTTGCGAAAAAGCCGGGTCAGGAAATCGATCTCCACCTCGCCCGACGGATAGACGACCTTCATGGTCCGGCGGCGCTCGGGCGCGACGCGGGAGGCCTGGAAGCTGGCGGTGAAGCCGTCGTCGAAGGTGATGTCGGCGGTCAGGGTGTCGGCGGAGCCTCGGGCCTTCATCCAGGACGGCTTGTCCCGCGCCAGGGCCAGGCCAAGGTCGATGTCGTGCACCATCAGGTCCAGGGCGGTGGAGACGTCCAGGTTGCGCGGCGACAGTGGCCCAAGCCGCACCGCCTCCAGCCGCAACGGCGCCTCTGGAATGTCGAACAGGCCCATGGCGGCGAACACCAGACGCTCCTGGTGGCCCACGGCCAGGACCAAGCCGCGCGCGGCGGCCTGCGCGACCAGCTGCGCCGCGTCGTCCGCCGTCACCGCCAGCGGCTTTTCCACATAGACGTGACGGCCGGCCCGCAGGGCGGCCAGGGCGGGGGCGGCATGGGCGATGGCCGGGGTCGCCACGGTCACCACATCCACGGCGGCCAGGAAGGCGGCGTAGTCGTCGAAGGCCGCCGCCCCCAGCGGCTCGGCCAGGGCGCGGGCGCGGGCGATGTCGAGGTCGAACACCGCCGTCAGGGCCGCCTGCGGCAGCTGGACGTATTTCTTGGCGTGGTAGCCGCCGAAAACGCCGGCCCCGGCGACGCCGGCCTTCAAGGTCCTGGTCATGGCGGGCTTCCTAAACCGCTTTGGCCGGCGGCGATCACGTAAACCCCGCTTTCGATCACGGAAATGGCGCGACTCACCCCTGACAAACTATGCGGCGCCTATGTTGTAAGTCGTGAAAATCACACAAATACCGGCGGTTTCGGCCCCGATCACCGCAACTGCAGCGCGCGCTATAACGTCCTGTAATCATGCCTTTGGTCCAAAATGCAGCGTTTCGACCGCAGGTGCGGCGCAAAATGCGGCGCCTGCGACATTGCGCCTGCGAAATTCTCACAATTGTGGTAGCGAGTTCGTGATCGAGGTTTTACCTAGGCCTTGAACTGCGCCGCTTTCCGGGACGGACGATAATGCACGACATGGTCGACAGGAGCGGGATCGCCGCCTCCCACGGCGCGGGTGAATCCGCCCAGACGGTCGCCGACATGCCGGCCGCCGCCGTGCTCGACATGCCGCGCCGGCCCCTGACCGACTGGGCCGACCGCGCGCCCGACGCCGCCGCCACCGCCCCGTCCAACATCTTCGCCCGCCGCGCCGGCATGATCGTCGCCACCCTGGTGATGGCCGGCCTGTCGTGGAACGCCACCTACCACACCGTCGCGCTGGGCGGCGTGACCCGGCTGGAAGTGATCTGCCTGGCCCTGCTGGCGCCGCTGTTCCTGGCCCTGTCGCTGTGGTTCTGCACTGCCGCCGAAGGCTTTCTGATCCTGCTTGGCAAGCCGCGCGACCCGCTCGGCATCGACGGAAACGCGCCCCTGCCCCGCCTGGGCGCCAAGACCGCGGTCCTGATGCCGATCCACAACGAGGACGCCGCCGCCGTCTTCGCCCGCCTGCGCGCCATCGACGCCAGTTTGAGCGAACTGGGCGCGGCCCATGCCTTCGACATCTTCATCATCTCCGACACCCGCCAAGCGGCAATCGCCCTGGCCGAGCAGTCGCACTACGCCCGCTTCCGCCGCGAAGCGGGATGCGCCGTCTATTATCGGCTGCGCGCCGACAACGTGGGCCGCAAGGCCGGCAACGTCGCCGACTGGGTCAAGCGCCACGGGGCCGCCTACGAGAGCATGATCGTGCTCGACGCCGACAGCCTGATGACGGGCGACGCCATGATCCGCATGGCCGACGCCATGGAGCGCCACCCGGGCGTGGGCCTGATCCAGTCCATGCCGGTGATCATCAACGGCCAGACCGTGTTCGCCCGCTGCCTGC
>CANJOB010000020.1 GCA_947475655.1 Caulobacterales bacterium
GGCCGCCCGGTTTTCCGGGCGGCCGGTTCCATTCAGAAACACGCGTTCGCCGTCCTTGCGTTAGGACGGGATGGAATTCAGCCAAGACCTTCGGGCGACCTGTGCGTCCAAGAGGGCAGGAGAGAAATCAATGAACACCCGACGCATCACCTTCACCACCGCCGCCGTCGCCCTGGCGATCGCCGGTAGCGCCGCGGCCCAGACCGCGGCCCCGCGCACGGCCGCCGGCCTGCCCGATCTCAGCGGCCTTTGGGGCGGTCCGGCCGGGGAGGAGGACATCAGCACCATCATCATCTCGCGCCGTTGCGCGCCCTCGCAGTTCGAGTGCACTGAACAGACCAACCAGGCGCTGGACCAGGAATTCACCGGCCGCGCCGATCCCAACCGCCCGCTCTACAAGCCGGAGTTCTGGGACAAGGTTCAGTACCTGGACATGAACACCAACAAGGAAGACCCGTTGTTCGCCTGCCAGCCCTACGGCGTGCCGCGCGGCGGTCCGCCGGCGAAGATCGTGCAGACCAAGGATGAGATCATCTTCCTGAACCGTTCCGGCGGGGCCACCACCCAGCCGGCCGACTATCGCGTGATCCCGATCGATGGCCGCGCGCATGACCCGGTCCGCGCCATCGACGTCACCTTCTATGGCGACAGTGTCGGCAAGTGGGAAGGCGACACCCTGGTGATCGATTCCGTCGGCTTCAACGACCTGACCTGGCTGGCGCGGGGCGGCTATTTCCATTCCGACCAGATGCACATCGTCGAGAAACTCAGCCGCGAGGGCGACACCCTGGTCTACCAGGTCACCGTCGACGACCCGGGCGTACTGGTGCACCCGTGGGTGATGGACCCGATCCGCGTCAAGCTGAACACCAGCCCCAAGGCCTACCTGCCGGAGTACGAGCCCTGCAAGGACTACGACCACGAGAACATGAGTTCGCAGATCCGCCACTAGGATGACGGGCCGTCCGGAACGCCCGGACGGCGCCTTGTCGCCCCGACGATCGCAGCATAGCCTCCCTCGGCTCAGGGAGGGCTCTCGATGAAAATAATCAACCGGCTGCTGGATTCCCGCATCACGTCCCTGATCGCGCGGATCGTCGCCACCTTCATCTACTGGTGGACGGCCATCGAGCGGATCACCGACTGGCCCAAGAGCGTCAGCTCCATGGCCGAGCACGGCCTGCAGCCCGCGGCGGCCTTCAGCGCGGCGGTGCTGGCCACCCAGGTCGTGGCGCCGGCGCTGATCATCTGGGGTCCGCTGGCCTGGCTGGGCTCAGGCTGGCTGGTGATCTTCAGCATGATCGCCCTATCCATCGTCCATCCGTTCTGGGAAGGCGGCCCGCGGGCAGCCATGCAGATGCACAACGCGATCATCATCTGCTCTCTGTGCGGCGGCTTGGTGCTGTGCGCCATCGTCCGTCGCCTGGAGGCCCGGCTCGACCAGGCCGGCCTTGCGCCCGGCGCGCGCGGCGGAGATTGACGATCCACCCGCCGCGCCTCGCGTGACGACCATGTTCGATTGCCAAAAAACAGGAGATCAAAAAATGGCAACGCCTCGTCTTGGACTGACCCTCGCCGCCGCCCTGCTGGCCGGCGCCGCGCTCGCCGGAACCGCCCAGGCCCAGAACACGCCCACGGGCGCCGAAGCCGCCGCGCAGCAGAAGGCCTCGCCTGTCAAGGTGATCCGCATGTATTCGCACGCGGACGGCACGACTCACTTCGAGGAGTTGCCGCTGCCGCTGCAATCCTTCCCGGCCGAGAATATCCAGTTCGGCGTGATCCTGCCGGGCGGGCCGACGCCGGCCAACCTGCTGGAGCATCACCACGCGCCCTTCCCCCGCTATGTCGTCACCCTTTCGGGCAGCGCCGAGATCGAGGTGACAGGCGGCGCCAAACGCACCTTCGTCATGGACGTCAACCACATGGTCCTGGCCGACGATCTGACCGGCGCCGGTCACCGCTACAAGGCCCGTCCGCTCGGCAACGTGCCGTGGGTGGTGGCTTACCTCAAACTCGACATGTCCAAGGTCAAGCGCGACGCTAACGGCCGGCCGCAGTAGCGCGAACGGCTTCCATGATCAGCGGGGCGGATCGGCTTGGCGGCCGGTCCGCCCCGTTCTGCGTCAAGGCGCCTTCGCCGGCGGGATTTCCCGCAACCGGTAGGGGACGATCTCGCGGATATTGGCCGGCACCTCGATCGACTGGTCCAGGGCCGGAAAGGCGCGTTGGTGGCAGTCGCGCCGCTCGCAGATGCGGCACCCCACCCCGACCTGATCGGCGATCCCCGCCAGGTCGAGCTGGTCGGCGTAGACCACGGCGTCGGCGTGGGCCACTTCGCAGCCGATGGCCAGGGCGTATTTGCGCGCCGGCTCTCTGTACGCGCCTGAGCGTTTGACGATGCTGGTCGCCACGCACAGGTAGCGCACGCTGTCGGGCGTCTGCGCCAGCTGCACCAGGATCTCCCCGGGGCGGGCGAAGCTCTCGTGCACGTTCCACAGCGGGCAGGCGCCGCCGAAGCGCGCGAACTGCAGCCGCGTGGCGCTGTGGCGCTTGGTGATGTTGCCGGCCAGGTCGACGCGGACGAAATAGAACGGCGTCCCCCTCTGCCCCGGCCGCTGCAGGGTCGACAGCCGGTGACAGATCTGTTCACAGCTGGCCTGGAACCGCTGTTGCAGCCGCTCCAGGTCGTGCCGCAGCGCCTGGGCCGCGTCGAGGAAGCGCGTGTAGGGCAAGAGCAGGGCGCCGGCGGCGTAGTTGGTCAGGCCGACGCGGCACACGTCCCTGGCCTCCTCGCTGCGCAGGCCCGCCTCGCGCAACTCCAGCTCGATCAGGGTGTCGAACTCCAGCGTGGCCATCTGGTAGGCGAGTTGGAAGGCCTGGGTCGAGGGCGGCTGGGTTCCGTCCAGGTGCAGGGTGCGGCTTTCGGAATCATAGCGGCGCAGCACCCCGGCGCTGGGATCGATCACCCGCTGCACCCGCACCCCGTGCCGCTCCTGCAGCGCCCGCTCCAGCAGCACCTGCACCGTGGCGTCCGGCCCGCCTTCGAACGATTGCGCCAGGGCCTCGGCGGCGGTGTCCAGGCTGCCGATATAGTTGTCGCGGTAGTGGAAGTAGTCGCGCACCTCCTCGTAAGGAAGCAAGGCGCTGGCCACGGCCGCCTGGTCCAGCGACAGGGCCTCGTCCATCATCCCCACCCGCTCCTCCAGCCGGCGGTAGGCGCGGTGCAGGGCCAGGAACTGGCGGGCGAACAGGGGGGTGGAGACGGCGGCCTGCTTGATCTCCGACAGCGGTGTGGGCTGGTCGGCGATGCCGGTTTCCAGGGTGGCCTCGCGCAGGTCGGCGGCCAGGCGTTGGTCCTCGTCGGCGTTGAAGGCGGCGGCGTCGGTCTCGAACAGCTGGATCAGGGCGATCAGCACCCGGGCGGTCACCGGGCGTTGGTTGGTCTCGATCTGCGACAGGTAGCTGATCGACAGGCCCAGTTTGGCGGCGCAAGCTTCCAGCCGCCAGCCGCGCGCTTCGCGCAGGCGGCGCACGCGAGGGCCGACATACAGCTTATCGGCCTTACGCAAATTCACAAACGACGCCCTTTTTGCAGATTTGTTTTGCCAATCTACACCTATTCCGTTGGCATTTGACAGAATTTTGCAAAAAGAGCGATTCCACGGAGTCGCCCATGAACAGCATCATCCAGGAACTCGAACGCCGGCGTGAGAGCGCCCGGGCCGGCGGCGGCGACGTCCGCATGGCCGCCCAGCACGCCAAGGGCAAGCTGACCGCCCGCGAGCGGGTCGCCGTGCTGCTTGACGAGGGCTCGTTCGAAGAGACCGACATGTTCGTCGAGCACCGGGCGACCGATTTCGGCATGGCCGACCAGCGCATCCCCGGCGACGGCGTCGTCACCGGCTGGGGCCGCATCAACGGCCGGCTGGTCTACGTGTTCTCCAAGGACTTCACCGTGTTCGGCGGCAGCCTGTCGGGGGCCCACGCGGCCAAGATCGTCAAGCTGCAGCACATGGCGCTGCAAAACGGCGCCCCGATCATCGGTATCTTCGACGCCGGCGGCGCCCGCATCCAGGAGGGCGTCGAGAGCCTGGCCGGCTATGCCGACATCTTCCTGCAGAACGTGCGCGCCTCGGGCGTGGTGCCGCAGATCAGCGTCATCATGGGCCCCTGCGCCGGGGGCGACGTCTATTCCCCGGCCATGACCGACTTCATCTTCATGGTCCGCGACACCAGCTACATGTTCGTCACCGGGCCGGATGTGGTGAAGACCGTCACCAACGAGGTGGTCACCTCCGAGGACCTGGGCGGCGCCCGCGTTCACGCCTCCAAGTCCGGCGTCGCCGACGGCGCCTTCGACGAGGACATCGAGGCCCTGTTCCAGGTGCGGCGCCTGATCGACTTCATGCCGCTGTCGAACCGCGAGCAGCCGCCGGTGCGCAAAAGCTTCGATACGGCGGTGCGTGACGAATCCTCGCTCGACAGCCTGATACCGGCCAATCCCAACCAGCCCTACGACATGAAGGAGCTGATCCTGAAAGTCGTCGACGAGGCCGACTTCTTCGAGATCCGCTCCGACTTCGCCCGCAACATCATCACCGGCTTCGCCCGCATCGACGGCGCGCCCGTCGGGGTGGTGGCCAACCAGCCGCAGGTGCTGGCAGGGGTGCTGGACATCGACTCTAGCCGTAAGGCCGCGCGTTTCGTGCGCTACTGCGACGCCTTCAACATCCCGATCATCACCTTCGTCGACGTGCCGGGCTTCATGCCGGGCACCAAACAGGAGTACGGTGGCCTGATCACACATGGTGCCAAGCTTTTGTTCGCCTACGCCCAGGCGACGGTGCCTAAGATCACGGTCATCACCCGCAAGGCCTATGGCGGCGCCTATGACGTGATGAGCTCCAAGCACCTGCGCGGCGACGTCAACTACGCCTGGCCCACCGCCGAGATCGCCGTGATGGGCGCCAAGGGCGCGGTGGAGATCATCTTCCGCAAGGACGCCGGCGATCCCGAAAAGCTCGCAGCGCGCGAGGCCGAGTACAAGGCCCGTTTCGCCAACCCGTTCGTCGCCGCCCAGCGCGGCTATATCGACGACGTGATCATGCCGCACGGCACCCGCCGCCGCATCGCGTCGGCCCTGAGCACCCTGCACAACAAGCAGGTCTCGGATCCCTGGCGCAAACACGACAACATTCCGCTTTAGGGCCCCGCATGTTCACCAAAGTCCTCATCGCCAACCGGGGCGAGATCGCCGTTCGCGTCATCAAGAGCTGCAAGCGGCTCGGGATCGCCAGCGTGGTGGTCTATTCGGAAGCCGACGCCGATTCCCGCGCGGTGGAGATGGCCGACGAGGCGGTGCTGATCGGTCCGCCGCCGGCGGCGCAATCCTACCTGCTGATGGACAAGGTGATCGAGGCGGCCAAGCAGACGGGCGCCCAGGCGATACACCCCGGCTACGGCTTCCTGTCGGAGAACGCGGAGTTCGCGCGGCGGCTGGCGAAGGAAGGCATCGTCTTCATCGGCCCCAACCCCGGCGCCATCGCCGCCATGGGCGACAAGATCGAGTCGAAGAAGTTCGCCGCCGCGGCCGGCGTCTCCACCGTCCCGGGATCGCCGGACGTGATCGAGAGCCAGGACCACGCCGTGCGCATCGCCGAGGAGATCGGATATCCGGTGATGATGAAGGCCTCGGCCGGCGGGGGCGGCAAGGGCATGCGCATCGCCCACAGCCGCCAGGAAGTGCTGGACGGATTTCCCGCCGCGCAGTCTGAGGCCAAGAAGAGCTTTGGCGACGACCGGGTCTTCATCGAGAAGTTCATCACCCAGCCGCGCCACATCGAAATCCAGGTGCTGGGCGATAAGCACGGCGACGTCGTCTACCTGCACGAGCGCGAGTGCTCGATCCAGCGCCGCAACCAGAAGGTTATCGAAGAGGCGCCGTCGCCGTTCCTGACCCCGGAAGTGCGCGCGCGCATGGGCGAACAGGCCGTCGCGCTCTCCAAGGCCGTGCAGTATGACAGCGCCGGCACGGTTGAATTCATCGTCGACGGAAAGCAGAACTTCTACTTCCTGGAGATGAACACCCGCCTGCAGGTGGAACATCCCGTCACCGAACTGATCACCGGCGTCGACCTGGTCGAGCAGATGATCCGCGTCGCCGCCGGCGAGAAGCTGCCGTTCAAACAGGCCGACATCAAGATGAACGGCTGGGCCATCGAGAGCCGCGTCTATGCCGAGGACCCCTATCGCGGCTTCCTGCCGTCGATAGGCCGGCTGGTGCGCTATTCGCCACCGCAGGAAGGCGAGCAGGAGGGCTACACTGTGCGCAACGACGCCGGGGTCGCCGAGGGCAACGAAATCTCGATGTTCTACGACCCGATGATCGCCAAGCTCTGCACCTGGGCCCCGACGCGCGAAGGCGCCATCGACGGCATGGCGCGGGCTCTGGACGATTTCCATATCGAGGGCCTGGGCCACAACATTCCGTTCCTGGCCGCGATCATGGGCCAGGCGCGCTTCCGCGAAGGCCGCCTGACCACCGGCTATATCGCCGAGGAATTCGCCGACGGCTTCAAGGGACTGCCGCCCACGCCGCAGCAGAGCGATCTGCTGACCGCCGCCGCGGCCTGGGTGTCGCAGGTGCAGGAAGGCCGCAACGGCGCCACGCCGACCACCAGCACGACGCGGATCGTCACCCTCGACGACGATCGCCGCGCCGTCACCTTGACCCGCGATGGCGACGCCATGCTGGTCGACCTGACCGACGAGAAGCGCACCCTGCGCCTCACCGATGTCGACTGGCGGCCGGGCCAGGCCCTGTTGCGCGGGCGGCTAGACGGCGTCGCCTTCACGGTCGGCGTGGCCGCCAACAACCGCGGCCTGGTGCTGCGGCACCGGGCGGTGAAGGTCTCGGCGATGTCGCTGCGGCCCGATATCGCCGAGCTCTATACCCGCCTGCCCAAGAAGGTCGCCGCCGACACCTCGAAGATCATCGTCTCGCCCATGCCCGGGCTGGTGGTGGCCATGAACGTGCAGGAAGGCGACCATGTGAAGGAGGGCCAGCCGATGGCCATCCTTGAGGCGATGAAGATGGAGAACATGATCCGCGCCGAACGCGACGGGGTGGTCAAGCGCGTCGGGGCCAAGACCGGCGACAGCGTCGCCACCGACGACGTGCTGATCGAATTCGTCTAGACGGTCCCGCGATGACAGTTCCCTTTCACCTGGCCGCCGGATTTCCCGCGCCGTCGGAGAGCGACTGGCTGCGACTGGCCGAGAAGGCGCTGAAGGGCGCGCCCGTCGGCAGCCTGGACCACACCACCGCCGACGGCGTGGTGCTGGAACCCCTGTACCGCGACGGCGACGCCGTGGCCTTGAGCCTGCCGCGCGCGCAGGGCGGACCCGAGCAGCTGACCTGGGACATCCGCGTCGCCGCGACCCACCCCGATCCAGCCCAGGCCAACCGCCTGCTGCTCGACGACCTGAACGGCGGCGCCTCTTCCGTTCTGGTGAGCATCGACCAGGGCGCTGGTGAAGGCCTCGCCGCCCGCCGCGCCGGCGATCTCGCCAACGCCCTGCGCGAGGTCGACCTGCGACTGGCCACGGTGGCGCTCGATGCCGGCTTCCTCGGGGCCCAGGCCGCCGACTGGCTGGCGGCGGTCGCCGACAACGCGCCTCGCGCGCGTCTGGCCTTCCACCTCGACCCCCTCACCGCCTTCGCCCAGGCGGGCGCGAGCCCGGGTCCGATCAATGCCCACATCGAGGCCGCCGCCCGCACGGCGGCGGGCTACCGCGAGACCTACAGAGAGGCGTCTCTGTTCCTGGCCAGCGGCCGCGCCGTGCACGAGGCCGGTGGGTCAGCCGCGCAGGAGCTGGCCTTCGCCGCCGCCGCCGCCGTGACCTACGCCAAGGGGTTGAACGCCGCCGGGCTCTCCATTGAGAACGCCTTCGCCCGCATCGTGCTGGGAGTGAGCGTCGACGGCGAATATTTCGCCGGCCTGGCCAAGGTGCGCGCCGCGCGCCTGGTGTGGGATACTATTCTCAGCGCCAGCGGCGCTTCCGTCCCGGCGCGGATCGAGGCGCGCTCCTCGCGCCGCATGCTGTCGAAGATGGACCCGTGGGTGAACCTGCTGCGGCTGACCGCCGCCGGCTTCGCCGCCGCCGTCGGCGGGGCCGACGCCGTGCTGCTCGAACCTTTTACACAGCCGCTCGGCCTGCCCGGCGAACTGGCGCGGCGCCAGGCGCGCAACACCCAGCTGATCCTGATGGAGGAGGCCCACGTCGCCCGCGTCAACGATCCCGGCGCCGGGAGCTGGTTCATCGACGCCTATACCCACGATCTGGCCCAGGCCGCCTGGACGCTGTTCCAGAGGATCGAAGCCGAGGGCGGGGCCGCGAGCGCCATGATCTCCGGCCGTTTCGCCGGTGAGATCGCCGCCGTGCGCGATGCGCAACAGGCCAAGATCGCCGCGGGCGAGGTTGCGATGGTCGGGGTCAACCTGCACCCGTTCAAGGGCGAGGAAGCCTTGCCGGTCGAACCGGCGCCGCCGCGCAAGGGCGCCGCGCCCGACGCCGCCCTGAGCGGCCCCGACGACCACTGCCCGGCGCTGGCTCCCATCCGCTGGTCGCAGCAGTTCGAGTCCGCGCAATGACCGCCCGCTTCCCCGACTTCAGCACCACGCCGTTCAAGCCGGCGCCCGCCGCGAACCCTGGGGTCGGCGAAGGCTGGGCCACGCCGGAAGGCATCAGCGTCAAGCCGGCCTACGGCGCGCAGGACACCGCCGGCCTCGACTTCCCGCACGGCTATCCGGGCATCGCGCCCTATGTGCGCGGGCCGTATCCGACCATGTACGCCACCAACCCCTGGACGATCCGCCAGTACGCGGGTTTCTCCACGGCGGAGGATTCCAACGCCTTTTACCGGCGCAACCTGGCGGCGGGGCAGAAGGGCCTTTCGATCGCTTTCGACCTGGCCACCCACCGCGGTTACGACTCCGACCACCCGCGCGTCTCGGGCGACGTCGGCATGGCAGGCGTGGCGGTGGATTCCATCTACGACATGCGCACGCTGTTCAGCGGCATCCCGCTCGACCAGATGAGCGTGTCCATGACCATGAACGGCGCCGTGCTGCCGATCCTGGCGCTGTACGTGGTGGCGGCGGAAGAACAGGGCGTCAGTCCCGCGCAGCTCTCCGGAACGATTCAGAACGACATTCTGAAAGAGTTCATGGTGCGCAACACCTACATTTACCCGCCGGCCAGTTCGATGCGGATCGTCTCCGACATCTTCGCCTTCACGGCCAAGGAGATGCCGCGCTTCAACTCGATCTCGATCTCCGGCTATCACATGCAGGAAGCGGGAGCGACGGCCGACCTGGAGCTGGGCTACACCCTGGCCGACGGCCTCGAATATGTCCGCGCCGGCGTCGCCGCCGGCATGAGCGTCGACGACTTCGCGCCGCGCCTGTCGTTCTTCTGGGCCATCGGCATGAACTACTTCATGGAAGTGGCGAAGATGCGCGCCGGCCGCCTGCTGTGGGCCAAGCTCCTGCAGGAACGGTTCGAGCCGAAGGACGCTCGTTCGCTCAGCCTGCGCACCCACTGCCAGACCTCGGGCTGGAGCCTGGCGGCGCAGGACGTGTTCAACAACGTCTCGCGCACCTGCGTCGAGGCGATGGCCGCCGCCAATGGCCAGACCCAGAGCCTGCACACCAACGCGCTCGACGAAGCCCTCGCCTTGCCGACCGACTTCTCCGCCCGCATCGCCCGCAACACCCAGATCTTCCTGCAGCGCGAGAGCGGCCTGACCCGCACCGTCGATCCGTGGGGCGGCTCCTACTACGTCGAACGCCTGACCTACGACCTGGCGGCGCGCGCCCTGGAGCACATCGAGGAGGTCGAGCGCCTGGGCGGCATGGCCAAGGCCATCGAGTCCGGCCTGCCCAAGCAACGCATCGAGGAGGCCGCGGCCAAGACCCAGGCGCGCATCGACACGGGCCGCCAGCTGGTGGTCGGCGTCAACCGCTTCCGCCCGGAGGTGGAAGAAACCATCCCGATGCTGAAGGTCGACAACAAGAGCGTGCGCGAGCAGCAGATCGAGAAGCTGCGGCGCTTGCGCGCCGAACGGTCCGAGCCCGAGGTCCAGACCGCCCTGACAGCCCTGACCGACGGCGCCCGCGGCGACGGCAACCTGCTGGCTCTGGCGATAGACGCCGCCCGCGCCAAGGCCACGGTCGGCGAGATCAGCCTGGCGCTTGAGGTGGTGTTCGGCCGCCACGAGGCCAAGCCGGACATGGTCAAGGCCGTCTACAGCCGCGAGGCTCGCGACGACGCCCAGGTGATGCGCGCCCGCGCCATGGTCAGCGCCTTCTCCGAAGCCGAGGGCCGCGCGCCCAAGGTGATGGTGGCCAAGATGGGCCAGGACGGCCACGACCGCGGCCAGAAGGTGATCTCCACCGCCTTCGCCGATTTCGGCTTCGACGTGGTGGTCGGTCAGCTGTTCCAGACCCCCAGCGAGACGGCGCAGCAGGCCATTGAGGCCAATGTGCATGTGGTCGGCGCGTCGTCTCTCGCCGCCGGGCACCTGACCCTGGTGCCGGAACTGCGCGCCGAGCTGGAGCGGCTGGGCCGGCCCGACATATTGATCGTCGTCGGCGGGGTGATTCCCCCGCAGGATTTCGACGCCCTGTTCGACGCGGGCGCCATCGGCATCTACCCGCCCGGCACGGCGGCGCCCCAGGCGGCCATCGACGTGCTCGAGCGCCTCAACCAGCACCTCGGCTACAGCCAGTAAACCTCGCGGAGCGCGGACTCATGATCGGCCGGATCAACCACATCGGCGTCGCCACGCCGTCCATCGCGGAATCCTTGAAGATGTACGCCGACCTCTACGGCGCGGCCGACGTCACCCACATCGGCGCCCTGCCCGAGCAGGGCGTGTCGGTGGCCTTCGTCAACCTGCCCAACGGCCAGATCGAACTGATCGAGCCCTATGGGGACGCCTCGCCTATCGTCGCCTTCCTTGAGAAGAACCCCAAGGGCGGCCAGCACCACCTCTGTTTCGAGGTCGACGACATCATCGAGGCGCGCGACGCCCTGCGCGCCAAGGGCGCGACCATCCTGGGGACGGGCGAGCCGCGCATCGGCGCCCACGGCGTGCCGGTGATCTTCGTCCACCCCAAGAACAGCGGCGGCGTGTTGGTCGAGCTGATGCTGAAGCCGCCCGCCGGGCACTAGCTACAGCGCGCGTCGTCGCGGCGGAGAAGCCAGCCGGCTCCGGTTATAACAGATCGCTGTCCACCGATGGTGCCGCACAGCTGCAGGCGGCGCCTGTCGACAACCTGTTCGACAAGGACCCGCCGGCGGTCGCCACTCTGATCGTCGCGGGCAGCAATCCCTACGACCTGATCGGCCGGATGATCAAAGTCGGCGTCCGCTTCAACTTCTAAGTCCCTACTCCCCCGGCCGGCGTCCGCGCCGGCCGAGGCCCCGCCACCACCCCCACCGTCGGCGCGAAGAAACGTCCGGGCCCCCAATTCCCGGTTCGACATTCGTAACCTAAACCGTCGGTGGCACTGCGCCGCCCGGGAGCCTCACGGTTCCCCGCGGCCTTTTTCGAGCCCTAACCCTGCGGCGGCGCGGGCGGCGGCTGCCGGCGCGAGTTCGGCTTTTCCATTTCCATCTGCACGTAAAGCCAAGGCTGGCCGCCCACCGGCCAGCGCCGGCTGCGATGGCCCTTGCCGGTGAAATCCTCCGCCAGCAAGATGTGGTCGACGTCGGCGGTGATGATCTGGCCGCCAGACAGCTCGATCTCCGCCGCGCCGCTGATCGTCACGTGATAGCGCCGGTGCGGCGCGGTGTGCCATTCGGCGACGATACCCGTGCCACGCGGATTTGGCCCCGGCACGACGCGGGTGAAGCGAACCGCCACCGCGTCCATCAAGTTGTCGGGGATCGGAATTTCCTCGGCGTAGGCGAGGCCGTCCGGCCCGGTGTACATCCGCACCACCACCGGATCCTTTTTCAGCGCCTGCGCCTGACCCGGCCCAGCCATGGCGGCGGCGGTTCCGGCCAGGCCGAGCGCGAGGGCGGCGCGGCGTGTCGTGTCGGCTTTCATTTTTCTGGTCTCCCTGGTTTTCTTGTCAGCGGTCTTGTGTCGGCGGGCTACTTTGCAGACGTCCCTCGATCTCGGCGGCGGCAGCCATCAGGTCCGGCAGCACGCCGCGCCGGTCGGGTGCAGTGGTGGGCCCCGACAGAGATATGGCGGCGCAAACCGCGCCGTCATCGCCGCGCACCGGGGCGGCGATACAGCACAGGTCGGCGTGGGCTTCCCGATCGTCCAGGGCGAATCCGTCACGCCGCACGCCCATCAGCGCGCGATGCAGCCCTCGCGGGTCGACGATGGTCGCGGCGGTGAGGGCCACGAACGGCCCGGAATTCAGGTAGAGCTCGAGGACCGCGTCCGGCAGGGCCGCCAGCAGCACCTTGCCGATCCCCGAGCAATAGGCTTCCAGCTGCATGCCTTCGCGGGTCAGGACGTCGGCCTTGCCGTCGATCTTGACCAGGTAGGTGACCATCTCGCCCTCGAATATCCCCAGATGCGCGGTCAGGCCCGTGCGGCGCGTCAGGTCGCGTAGCACCGGCCGCGCCACCCGCTGCAGGATCTCCGCCAGGCCATGGGCGGCCCCCAGACGGATCAGCGCCGGGCCGGGGAGGTAGCAGCCGCGGCCGGGACTGGCGATGTAGCCGCGCCGGCGCAGGGTGGTGACGATGCGATGGGCGGTGGAGGGCGGCAGGCCGCAGGACTGCGCCAGGGCCGCCAGCGAACTCTTGCCGCCGTCGGCGATCACAGCCGCCAGGAGCGACAGGCTCTTGTCGAGAGTCTGAGATGCCGGCGTCGCCATGACGGGTTCCCTCGCCTCATTTCTCATTAGATGAGAGCTGCCGGCCAGACAACCGTTTCAAACCGCCGCCCGAGTGGCTAGATGGCGGGGAGCTTTCTCGGCGGCGATCTTGGGGCGCGGGCATGACGGAAAAAAGCATCTGGGACGACCTGCAGGGCGTGGCCTTCCGGCAGGGCTATGTCGACGCCGGCGGCATCCGCACCCGCTTCCTGCAATCGGGCCGCGAAGGCGCGCCGGTATTGTTGTTCCTGCACGGTTCGGGCGGCCACGCCGAGGCCTATACCCGCAACCTCGCCGCCCACGGCGAGCATTTCAACACCTTCGCCATCGACCTGATGGGTCATGGCTATTCGGATAAGCCGGACTACGACTACACGATCCCGCTCTACGTCAAACATGTCATCGGCTTCCTCGATGCGATCGGCGCCAAGACGGTGTCGCTGTCGGGTGAATCGCTCGGCGGCTGGGTTTCCTCCCATGTCGCCCTGGCCCATCCTGAACGTATCGAGCGGCTGGTGCTCAACACCGCCGGCGCCGACAAGGTCGGACCGGCGGCGCTGCAGACAATCCGCGAAATGACCACGGCGGCGGTGAATGATCCAAGCTCCGAGCGCCTGCGCGCGCGGCTGGAATGGCTGATGCACCACAATTGGAAGGTAACCGACGACCTGGTCGCCTCGCGCCGGCGCATCTACGAACAGGCGGGGATGCAGCAGGCCATCGCGCATGTGCTGAGCATGGCCACGCCCGAGGCGCGCAAGTTCTACGCCCTGACCGACGAGCAATGGGCGCAGATCAAACATCCGACCCTGGTGTTGTGGACCGACAACGATCCCACCGCCACCGTCGCGGTCGGCGAGGACCTGCATTCCAAACTGCCCAATTCGCAGTTCGTGGTGATGAAGGATTGCGGGCACTGGCCGCAGTTCGAGGACGCGGAAACCTTCAACCGCATCCACATCGAATTCCTGCTCGGCAAGCGGCCGCGCTGAGCCGGCCGCCAAGTCAATATCTCAGCATATGAGCAATAGCTGCGGGCAGAGGTTGCCGCCGCGGGCGTGAGGACTTTTAATCGTCGCCAACGATAAAATCCACGTAGTCACACTCGGGGGGCTGAGATGAAGACGGACGTTCCAATCATCAACAAGATACTGGATTCTCGCGGCTTATCGCTGATCGCGCGCATCCTGGTGACTTTCGATTTCTGGTGGACCGGCATCGGCCGCATCACCGACTGGCCGCGCAGCGTGGCCTATATGGCCGACCATGGCCTGCACCCGGCGCCTGCGTTCAGCTTCGCGGTGATGGTCACCCAGATTTTGGCCCCGCTGATGATCCTGTGGGGCCCGCTGTCCTGGATGGGTGTGGGCTGGCTGGTGACCTTCGCCGTCCTGACCATTCCGATCGCCAACCCGTTCTGGGAAGGCGGGCCGGACGCGGCGCGCCAGATGCACACCGCCATCATCGTCTTCACCCTGATCGGCGGCCTGCTGCTCGCGTCGATCGTGCGCCGCTACGAGGCGCGCGACCGCGCCGGCGATCTCGCCGACCAGAAGTAAGCCAAGGTTGGACGGCCTCTCAGCGGCCGTCTCGCCTCAAGAACGACAACGGGAGAGAACAGATGGACTCGACATCCTCACGGCGCGTGGCGTTCGCATTCGCCCTGGCCGTCGGCGCGGGCGCCGTCCTCACCGGCGCCCGGGCGCAGACCACACCCACCGGCTCCGCCGCGGCGGCGCTGCAGAAGGCCTCGCCGGTCTCGGTGATCCGCATGTATTCGCATGCCGACGGCACGACCCACATCGAACACCTGCCGCTGCCGCTGGGCCTGATGGCGGCGGAGGACATCCGCTTCGGCGTCATCCTGCCCGGCGCATCGGGATCGGGCACCCTGTCCGAGAACGTGATGGAGTTCCACCACGCACCGTTCCCGCGCTACGTCGTCACCCTGTCGGGAAGCGCCGAAATCGAGGTCACCGGCGGCGCCGAGCGCAAGTTCATTATGGACGTCAACCACATGGTCCTGGCCGACGACATGACCGGCAAGGGTCATCGCTACACAGCGCGGCCGATCGGCAACGTGCCGTGGGTGGTGGCCTACCTCAAACTCGACATGTCGAAGATCAAGCGCGACGCCAACGGCCGGCCTTAGAGCGGGTTGAGGAAAAGTGCGAAGCGGTTTTCCGCCCGCAACCCGCTCTTCACACAAAATCGCCTCAGGACAGGCTGCGCGTCAGTTCGAACAGGTCCCGGGTCAGCGCCTTCATCGCCTCGCGCCCATACCGTTGCTCGATCTCGTCCATGACCGCGTTCAGCTCGGGGTAGGCGCCCGCGACCAACTCGAGTCCGGCCTTGGAAATGAAAATGCCGCTGCGGCGCGGGCTGGCACCCTCCGACCGCCGCTCGATCAGCCCAGCGTCGCGCAGGTCGCGCAGGATCCGCGTCAGGCTCGGCTGCAGCAGCAGCGTGCTGCGGGCCAGTTCGGTCGCCTCGATCCCCGGCTTGGCGGCCAGGGTGCGCAGCACCCGCCATTGCGGTTCAGTGACCCCGTGCGCCCGCTGGATCGGCCGCATCCTCCCCATGATCGCTTCCCGTGCCCGCAACAGGCCGAACAGCAGCGATTGCGAGATGTCGGTCGGGTGCCCGTCCAGGTCCGCCTGCCGGGCCTTGTCATCGGACGTCGATGTGGGATGTTTCATCCGCCGAATGTGCCGCCCCGCCCTGCCCGATGCAACGCCGCGCGCCGGGCGTCGCGTTGACGGCTTCGCCTTAACATGTTAAGTTGATCGTGGGGCAGGGTAGGATCGGCTGGCGCTTTGGAAGGACAATAGAATGGCCCGCTATCGCAAGCTCGGATACGTGGCGCTCAACGTCACCGACGTGGCCCGCGCCCGCGCCTTCTACGTCGACACCATCGGTCTGCAGTTCGTCGGCGAGGGTGCGGACGGCGAGGTGTTCCTGCGCTGCAGCGTCGACCACCACAACATGGTCCTCTACCCGTCTTCCGATCCGGGCCTGAAGCGCATCGGCTGGGAGATGGAGAGCGATCAGGAACTCGAAGACCTGGTCGCCTACCTGCGCGGGCAGGGTTTCCCGGTCGAGGAGGTTTCGCCTGAGGAACGCCGCGCTCTGCGGCAGGGGCCGACCTTCCGGATGGTCGAACCCAACACCACCGCCACCTTCGAATTCTACAGCGTGATGGATCAGTTCGCCGTCGACTTCCAGCCGACCCAGGCGAAGATCATGGGACTGGGCCACATCGTGCTGAAGTCGCCCGCCTGGCAGGGGGCGGTCGATTTCGTTCTCAAGCACCTCAACTTCCGCGTCTCCGACGTGATCAACGAGCGCGTGGTCTTCATGCGCTGCTTCCCCAATCCCTATCACCACAGCCTGGCCATCGCGCCCGGGCCGGCCAACACCCTGCACCACGTCAACCTGATGGTCAGCGAGATCGACGACATCGGCCGCGGCATGGCGCGCTTCAAGAAGCAGCAGATCCCGGTCGTGCACGGCCCCGGCCGCCATCCGCCGTCGGACAGCATCTTCCTCTACTTCCTCGATCCCGACGGCCTGACCGTCGAATATTCGTTCGGGATGGAGGAGTTTTCCGAAACCGCGCCGCGCAAGCACCGCGTGCTCGAGAACCACCAGGACTCGTTCGACTACTGGGGCTGCGAGATCGACCCGCGCAAGTCCGCCGTCGGCTCCATCGAACGCCAGCCGGAAAAGGCCACATGACGCAGTACGAAAGCATCTGGAGCGACCTGCAGGGCGTCCCCTTCCGCCAGGACTACATCGTCGCCGACGGCATCCGCACCCGCTTCCTGCAGGCCGGCGATCCGAACGCGCCGACGCTGATCTTCCTGCACGGCACCGGCGGCCACGCCGAGGCCTATATCCGCAACCTCGCCGCCCACGCGAAGCACTTCAACACCTACGCCGTCGACATGCTCGGCCATGGCTACACCGGCAAGCCGGACTACGACTATGAAGTGCCGCTCTACGTCAAACACCTGAACGGATTCCTCGACGCGATCGGCGTGCAAAAGGCGTCATTCTCCGGCGAGTCGCTCGGCGGCTGGATCGCCTCGCAATTCGCCGCTGCCCATCCGGACCGTGTCGAGCGCCTGGTGCTGAACACCGCCGGCGGCGACAAGATCATCCCCGAGGCCCTGGCCAAGGTCCGCGAACTGACCATGGCGGCGGTGAACGATCCCAATTCCGAGCGGCTGCGCGCGCGGCTGGAATGGCTGATGTACGACAAGTCCATGGTCCACGACGACCTGGTCGCGTCACGCCGGCACATCTACGAGCAGAAGGACATGCCCCGCGCCATGGCGCATATCCTCAGCATGCACACGCCCGAGGCGCGGCTGAAGTATGCGCTGAAGCCCGAGCAATGGGCCAAGGTCACCCACCCCACCCTGGTGCTGTGGACCTCGCACGACCCGACCGCCACGGTGGAGATCGGCCGCAACCTGGCCGGCATGCTGCCCAATTCGCAGTTCGTGGTGATGCAGGATTGCGGGCACTGGCCGCAGTTCGAGGATCCGGAGACCTTCAACCGCATCCACATCGACTTCCTGCTCGGCAAGGATGTGCCGGAAGCCGAGAAGGCCTAGGCCAGCAGCCTCAACGCCGCGCCGGACATCAGGCTCTCCAGCGCGTCTGGCGGCAGGTCGGCGCTGCGCAGATAGGCCAGCGGGTCTTGCTGCATGATGTCGTAGGGATAGTCGGTGCCCAGCACCACCTGCCCCGGCGCGAACCGCGTCGCCAGGTGATGCAGATAGACCGGGTCATAGACATTGCTGTCGTAGAACAGCCGCCGCGCCTGGGTCGACGGCGTCTCCGCCGCCGCGCCGCCGTAGCCGCCGGTGGTGCGCCAGCCGGTGTCGAGCCGGCCGATGATCGATCCCAGCGCCCCGCCGCCGTGGCCGAGCACGATCTTCAGTTTCGGAAAACGCGACAACACCCCCGCCGCCAGCAAGGAGGCCGCCGCCAGGCCGGTGTCGAGCGGGAAGCCGGCGTAGGAAACCAGCGGCGTGCGGCCGGCGGGCGGCGCCAGGGATTTCGTAGCCAGCGGGTGCAGGGCGTGGACGAAGATGGCCAGGCCCATGTCCTGCGCCGCCGCATAGACAGGGTCGAACCGCGCATCGCCCAGCAGCGTCCCGTCGATGTGCGTGCCGATCTCGAAGCCGCGCAGGCCGAACTTGGGCCGCAGATCCGCCATGGCCTTGATGGCCGCGTCCGGGTCCTGCATCGGAATCATCCCCAAACCGCAGAAACGGTCCGGCGCCTCAGTCACCAGGCCGGCGATAGTCGCGTTCATGTGCTCGCACATGGCGTTCGCCGCCGGGATGTCGAACCAGAACGACAGCAGTTCCGGCATGGGTGAGAGCACCTGCGCCGCCACCCCCGCCGCGTCCATGTCGGCGACGCGCTGCCGCGCCTCCCACGAGCGGTTGTCCAGGGTGCGGAAGGCCGCGCCGTCGATGGTCACGGCGCGCCTACCGTGATCGCCACAGACCATGCACGGCCAGCGCCGCTCCCGCGCCGTCGGGTCAGAAGGAAAATCGGTGGGGGCGACGTGGCTATGGACGTCGATCGGCCCTGGCCGCAGGTTTAGCGCGATCGCGGCCATCTAGTCAGCGCCGCGCGGGATAGACGTAGCGTCCCAGGCCCATGATCAGGACGGCGGCGATCAGCAGGATGACGCCGAAGCCGATGAAGGCCTGGTCGTAGGAGCCGAACCGCACGAAGGCCGCGCCGAGCACAAAGGGGCCAAAGCCAGAGCCGAGCGAGAAGACGGCGAACAGGTAGCCGAAGATCTGGCCGAAGCGCTTGAGGCCGAAGTAGCGGCCGGTGACATAGGAGATCAGGTCGATCTCCACCCCCGACGCCAGGCCCAGCAGGATCACCGCCAGCAGCGGCGCCTGCTCGTTGACCAGCAGGAACAGGGAAACGATCGGCAGCAGGAAGAACACCGCCCCCACATGCGGGGCGAAGAAGCGGTCGAGCAGATAGCCGGACAGCACCCGCCCGCACATGGTGGCCAGCCCCACCGCGCTGAGCATGCCGGCGGTGAAGCCGGGCGAGAACCCGTGGTCGGTCAGCAGCGGCGCCAGGTGGACGACGATGCCCAGCACCGCCGTGCCGGACAGAAAAGCGGCGGGAGCGAACAGCCAGAAGGTGCGCGTGCGCAGCGCCTCCCCGACCTGCAGCCCGGGCAGCACGTCGATCCCCTCCGACGGCGCGGCGGAGGCGGCTTCGGCCGGATCACGCACGAACAGCCACACGCTCGGCAAGGCAATGATCATCAGCAGGCCCGCCAGGCCGATGTAGGCCGCGCGCCAGCCGTGGTGTGTGATCATGTAGGAGGCGAAAAGCGGCACGCAGGTGGCGCCGACCCCGATCCCCGCGATGGCGATGCCCAGCGCCAGGCCGCGGCGCTGGTCGAAGAAGGACGAGATGCTCTTCACATAGGAGATCGGCCCCTGGCCGACGCCCAGGCCGCCCTGCATCGAATAGAGGATGGTGAACATCAGCAGCGAGTTGGTGAAGGACAGGGCCACAAGGTTGGCCGCGAACAGAAACAGCACCGGGATCAGCACCCGCCGCACGCCGAACCGGTCGATCAGCAGCCCGACGATGGGCGCGCCGATGGCCAGGAAGATCGACGCCAGGCCGTGGGCAGTGGAAAGCTGGCCGCGGTTCCAGCCGAACTCGGCCCCCAGCGGCTTCATGAACAGGCCGAAGGTGAACAGGCTGATCGGGGCGTGGGCCACGGTCAGGGCGATGGTCGAGCCAAACACGATCCACCACGGATTGGCGAACAGCCGGGCGCGGAGATTGGCGGTCATGCCTGGATGTCCTCCCTCGCCGCCCCTGCGGGCGTCCTTTCCAAGTGTTCTATGCTGGAGCTAAACACGGCGGGCGGGCCGATGCACGCGGGTTTCGGGCCCCTCCCCTCAGCATGTGAGAATTGCCGGCGCCCGCCGATTGCCTCCGTTCCGGCGAGCATTCTAATGGACAGCATGAACAGCGATCCCGCCGAACTCGCCGCGCGCCTGCGCCACGCCTACCGCCACGGAGCGACCGCGCCGCTGCGCGACGGGCTGGACCCCACCGACAGCGAGACCGCCTACGCGATCCAGACCATCAACACCGAGCATTGGGTGGCCGAGGGCCGTCGTATCATCGGCCGCAAGATCGGCCTTACCGCCGAGGCCGTGCAGAAACAGCTCGGGGTCGACCAGCCGGACTGGGGCGTGCTGTTCGACGACACCCTGATCGCCGACGGCGGCGAGCTCGCCGCCTCGCGCACGCTGCAACCCAAGGCCGAGGCCGAGATCGCCCTGATCCTGAAACACGACATCAAGGACCCGGACGCGACCGCACAGACCGTCGCGGCGGCCGTCGACACCGCCATGGCCGCGATCGAGGTCGTCGACAGCCGCATCGCCGACTGGAAGATCACCTTCGCCGACACGGTGGCCGACAACGGCTCGTCGGCCTTCTTCGTGCTGGGAAGCGTGCGCAAGCCGTTGGCCGGCCTCGACCTGCGCACCTGCGGCATGGCGATGGAGATCAACGGCAAGCTGGCCTCCCTGGGCGCGGGCGTCGCCTGCCTGGGCCACCCGCTCAACGCCGCCGCCTGGCTGGTGCGCACCCTGGCCAAGCGCGGCGTGGGCTTGAAAGCCGGCGACATCCTGATGACCGGGGCGCTGGGGCCGATGGTGGCGCTGAACCCGGGCGACCGCGTCGTCAGCGAGATCGGCGGGCTAGGGTCGGTCAGCTTCACCCTGAAGGACGACCGCTGATGGCTAAGACCAAGGTGGCGATCATCGGTTCCGGCAACATCGGGGCCGACCTGATGATCAAGATCATGCGCCTGTCGAAGGTGCTGGAGATGGGCGCCATGGTCGGGGTCGATCCGGCGTCCGACGGCCTGGCCCGCGCCGCGCGCCTGGGGGTTCCGGTCACGTCGGACGGCATCGACGGCCTGGTGGCCATGCCCGGTTTCGCCGACATCGAAATCGTGTTCGACGCCACCTCCGCCGGCGCCCACGAGCGCCATGAGAAAATACTGCGCGCGCACGGCAAACGAGTGATCGATCTGACCCCCGCCGCCATCGGCCCCTATGTCATTCCTGCCGTGAACGGCGAGGCGCACCTGGACGCGCCCAACATCAACATGGTCACCTGCGGCGGCCAGGCGACCATCCCGATCGTCGCCGCCGTGAACCGGATCGCGCCGGTGATCTACGGCGAGATCGTCGCCTCGATCGCTTCGAAGTCGGCCGGTCCCGGCACGCGCGCCAACATCGACGAATTCACCGAGACCACCTCGCGCGCCATCGTCGAGGTCGGCGGCGCGCGGCGCGGCAAGGCCATCATCGTGCTGAACCCGGCTGAGCCGCCGCTGATCATGCGCGACACCATCTACTGCCTGTGCGAGGGCGGCGATCCGGCGGCCATCGCGGAATCGGTCAAGGCCATGGTGGCGGAGGTGCAAGCTTACGTGCCCGGCTACCGCCTCAAGCAGGAGGTGCAGTTCGAGGTCATCCCGCACAACCGGCCGATGCTGATCCCGGAAATGGACGGCGCCTTCACCGGCCTGAAAGTCTCGGTGTTCCTGGAGGTGGAGGGCGCAGCGCACTATCTGCCCGCCTACGCCGGCAACCTCGACATCATGACCTCCGCCGCGCTACGCACCGCCGAGCGGATCGTCGAGCGCCAGAGGGCCGCGGCATGAGCGATTTCAAGCCGGCATCCAAGCTCTACATCCAGGACGTCACCCTGCGCGACGGCATGCACGCCATCCGCCACCAGTACGGCATCGACCATGTGCGGGCGATCGCCCGCGCCATCGACGAAGCAGGCGTCGACGCCATCGAGATCGCGCACGGCGATGGTTTGAACGGCTCGTCCTTCAACTACGGCTTCGGCGCCCACACCGACTGGGCCTGGATCGAGGCGGTGGCCGATGTGGTCACGCACACAAATCTGACCACCCTGCTGCTGCCCGGCATCGGCACTGTGCACGACCTCAAGCGCGCCTACGACCTCGGCGTTCGCTCGGTGCGCGTGGCGACCCACTGCACTGAGGCCGACGTCTCGCGGCAGCACATCGAGGCTGCGCGCAATCTCGGTATGGACGTCTCCGGCTTCCTGATGATGAGCCACATGGCGCCGCCGGACGGCCTGGCGCAGCAGGCCAAGCTGATGGAGACCTACGGAGCCCACTGCGTCTATGTCACCGATAGCGGCGGGGCCCTGACCATTGACGCCGTCGCCGCGCGTTTTCAGGCCTACGACCGGGTGCTGAAACCCGAGACCCAGCGCGGCATGCACGCCCACCACAACCTCTCGCTCGGCGTCGCCAATTCGGTGGTGGCGGTGCAGAACGGCGCCATCCGCATCGACGCCAGCCTGGCCGGCATGGGCGCCGGCGCCGGCAACGCCCCGCTGGAGGTGTTCGCCGCCGTGGCGGACGTCTACGGCTGGGACCACGGCACGGACGTCTACAAGTTGATGGACGCCGCCGAGGAACTGGTGCGCCCACTGCAGGACCGGCCGGTGCGCGTCGACCGCGAGACCCTGACCCTCGGCTACGCCGGGGTCTATTCCAGCTTCCTGCGCCACGCGGAGAAGGCGGCGGAGGAGTACGGCCTCGACACCCGCGCCATACTGGTCGAGCTTGGCCGACGGCGTATGGTCGGCGGCCAGGAGGACATGATCGTCGATGTGGCCCTGGACATGATTAAGCAGAAGACCGCCGGGGGCTAACCGCGGCGCACCGATAAGGCTGGGAGGAAGCGATGAGTTCGATGCTCGCTGGCGTCGCCAGCGCCGACGGCCTGCGCATGGCGCAGGTTCCCATTCCCTCCCCAGCGGCCGACCAGGTGCTGGTGCGCGTGCGCGCCGCCGGGCTCAACCGCGCCGACCTGCTGGCGGCGACCGGCGCCTATGCCGGCCCCAACGCCGGGGCGGGCGCGCCGATCGGCATGGAATGGGCTGGGGAGATCGTCGAGGCCGGATCGGACGTGCGCGGCTTCAAGGCCGGCGACCGTGTGGCCTGCTCCGGCATGGGCGGCTACGCCCAGTACGCCCTGGCCGATCCCGGGCGCTGCATTCCGCTTTCCGGCGGCGACTTCACCCATGCGGCGATCCTGCCCATGGTGCTGATGACGGCGCATGACGCTGTGGTCACGCAAGGACGCCTGAGCCCCGGCGAGGCGGTGCTGGTGCAGGGCGCCAGTTCGGCGGTCGGGCTGGCGGCGATGCAGATCGCCCGCCTGCTCGGCGCGGGCGTTGTGATCGGAACCTCGACCAACCGCGCGCGGCGCGAACAGCTGGCCCGTTTCGGCGCAGACCTGGCCGTCGATCCGGGTGTTGAAGGCTGGGCCGAGCGGGTGCGGGCCGAGACCGGCGGCAAGGGCGTCGACCTGACCATCGACATGGTCTCAGGCGCGGGCCTCGGCCAGGTGATGGCCGCGTCCGCCGTGCTGGGCCGGATCGTGAACGTCGGCCGCCTCGGCGGCGGCAAGGTTGAGTTCGATCTCAATGAGCACGCGCTCAAACGCCTGACCTATATCGGCGTCACCTTCCGCACCCGCAGCCCCGCCGAGGTGCGCGAGATCGTCGAGCGGATGCGCGCCGACGTCTGGGACCAGGCTTTGGCGGGCGCGATCAGCCTGCCGGTGCAAACCTTCCCCTTGAGCGACGCCATCGCCGCCCAGGACTGCATGAAAGCCAACAGGCACTTCGGCAAGCTGGCGCTGATTCCCTAGAACTTGCCCCGAAGCCGGATGGCGAAGCGGCGGTCGCGGAATTCCTCATAGCGTTCGCTGCGGTTCAGCCGCCCGTCGGCCTGGCTGACCGTATACAGGTAGCGCTGTTTGTACTCGTGCGAGCGTAACAGGTTGTAGGCCTCCGCGCGCAGGGTCAGGTTGGCGGTCAGTGCCTTCTCGACGAACACCTCGAGTCTCGGCCCGCGCGAGAAATATTCCAGGTTGCGGATGTCGCTGAGCAGTTGCGAGCCCTTGGTGTCGTGCATGGTGGCGCCGTAGGAGGCGCGCAGGCTGGTGACATCGTGGCGGAGGCCCAGCGTCAGTTCGGCGTCGTACGGATCCTTCATCTTGCGCTCGCGGCTGGTGAAGGGATCGATCACTTCCGAGTTCTGAATCAGGTAGCGCCCGTTCACCTGGGCGTTGCGCAGGCCAAGCTTAGTTAGGCGCACGCCGGCCTTCAGCTCCAGGCCGTACAGCTTGGCCTTGTCGATATTGATCGGCGCCGAGGTTATCTGCCCGGCCGGGGTGCGGCCGAAGGGGCCGCGGTCGATGTGATCCTCGATGGCGCGATAGAAGCCGCGCGCCTCCAGCGTGCCGTTATCGCCTTTGAGGCGCCGCTCGTAGGCGCCTTCGAAGATCCAGGTCTTTTCCGGCGCGATCTGCGGATTGCCGAAGTCGATGCGCTGGTCGACGGTGTTGTAGGCCGGGACGAAGTTGGCGAAGGACAGCTGGCTGATGGTGCGCTCCACCTTTAGGCGCAGGCGGTCGTTCGGCGTCCCCGCGTAGCGCAGGTCGAAACGCGGCTTGGGGAACTTGTAGGTCTCGACCGGAATGTTCGGATAGTTGGTCTTGATCCGCGACACTTCGAAGCTGAGCGAACTTTCCAGGGTCAGCTTGCCGCTCATGCGCCAGTTGTGGATGCCGAAGATTTCGCCGCGGTCTTCCGTCACCACCGATTGCGCCGTGGGAATGTTGATCGGGTCGAGGCGGAAGTCGCCGTTGGTGTCGAGGAAGGCGGCCAGTTCCTGGTCCTGTTTGTTGCGCGCGCCCTCGAAGCCCAGGGTCAGGTTCTGGTTGGGGCGCAGCGGCCAGGCGTAGGATGTGCGCACCACGTCCTCGGTCGTCACCACGTCGGCTTCGCTGCGGCTGTTCTCTATGAACACCCCGGTGGTTTCGGTGGTATTGCGGAAATCGTCGACCGGAACTGATCCCCAGCTGTGGATGGCGATGACGCTGAGCGCGCCGGGCCCGATCTTCTTGTCCAGTTCCCCGCCCAGCTCGAAGCTGTCGCGGCGCGTATTGCGCTTGTGGAATTCGGTGGCGCGGCTGGTCGCGATCCCGGCCGTGCTGAACCGCGTTAGGCCGGTGATGTCGATTTCCTTGGTCGGGTGGATGATCAGCTGGCTGTTGATCCGCGCCTGGTCGCCGTTGGCGAAATCGTAGGTTAGGTTGGCGGAGAAAATGTTGCGGTGGTGCTGGCGCTCCCACTTCTGACGCCGCTGCTGCTGCACCGTCCCGGACGGATAGAAATAGACCTCGTCGCGCACCCGCCGGGAGTAGTCCTGCATGCCGCCGGTCGGGTTGGTGCCGAGCGGAGTCCACACCAACTTCTCGTAGGAGACCAC
>CANJOB010000021.1 GCA_947475655.1 Caulobacterales bacterium
AGATGCCGACGCCGATACGGCCGAACTTCGTGTCCCAGACCTTGAAGCCGGTGTCGCCGGGGCGGAAATAGTACTTCTCCATATAGCCGGGGCCGTCGGGGATATGGCTCTTGCGGTAGACGCCGAGCAGCGATCCGTCCGCGTCGGCCATCACCAGGCTGTTGAAATAGTGCGGCCCCTCGCGCTCGAAGATCGAGATCGGCAGCACCACGCCCAGCTCTTTGGCCAGGGGCGCCAGGGCGGTGACGCAGGGGTGCTCGCGCCAGGGCGCGGCGGTCGCGAACCAGCGCTCCTCCTGGGCGACGCAGAAGTACGGCCCTTGGAACAGCTCCGACGACAGGATCACCTGCGCGCCCTTCGAGGCCGCCTCGCGGATCAGGCCGGCGGTGCGGGCGATGTTGGCCGCCAGGTCCATGCCATAGGCGGACTGAAGCGCGGCGACGGTGACGGTCCTGGCCACTTACAGCGCCTCCTGCTGGGTGATGCAGTGGAACGAGCCGCCGCCGGTCAGGATGGCGGTGGACGGCAGGCCGATCACCTCGCGCTCGGGGAACAGTCCCTGCAAGGCCTCGACCGCGAAGTCGCCGGACGCCGCGCCGTACTGCGGCACGATCACCGCGCCGTTGGCGATGACGAAGTTCATGTGGCTGGCCGGCAGGACCTCGCCCTCCTCGTCCAGCATGCGGCCAGGGGAGGGGATGCGCACCACCTGCAGGGCGCCGCCGCGCGCGTCGGTCATGGTGGACAGGTCCTTGGCGACGCGGGCGTAGTTGTCGGTGTTGGGGTCGTCCATGCCGAAGCCGAGCGGGCAGACCACCACGCCGGGCGCCACGAACCGGGCCAGGTTGTCGACATGGCCGTCGGTGTGGTCGCAGCGCAGGCCGCGGTCGAGCCACAGGACCTTCTTGGCGCCAAGAGCGTCGCGCAACGCGGCCTCGGCGATCTTTTCCGTCCAGCCTTTGTTGCGGTTGTCGTTGAGCAGGCACTGGCGCGTGGTCAGCACGGCGCCCATTCCGTCATGGTCGATCGCCCCGCCCTCGAGGATGAAGTTGTTGTCCAGCAGCGGCGCCCCGGCGGCGGCGGCGATCTGGCCGGCCACCTCCTCGTCGCCCTCGAGCTGGTACTTGCCGCCCCAGCCGTTGAAGCGGAAGGCGGCGGCGGCGGGCGAGCCGGCGTCGTCAATGAAGATCGGCCCGGTGTCGCGCAGCCAGATGTCGCCAAACTGCCCGCGCACGAATTCGACGCTGGTCCCCGCCAGCAGCTTGCGCGCCGCGCCTTCCGCCTCGTCGCCGGCGATCAGCAGCCGCACCCGTTCCTGGCCCGGACCGGCCAAGGCGCGCGCCAGGGCGGCGACCTCGGCCTGGGCGGCGGGCAGGTCGTCCAGCCACAGTTCGGCATGGCTGGGAAACCCAAGCCACATGGCCCTGTGCGGGGCCCATTCTGCGGGGACGACGCGCTGCATGAGGACGCCAGATGGCCCCGGCTCCCGCCTACGTCAAGCGACGGGTTTGCAAACGCTGAGGGCCGGGGAAAAGGGCAAAGAAAAAGGGCGGCTCAGTTGAGCCGCCCTTTCCCGTCTTGATCGAATTCCTACAGGCTTAGAATTCGTATTTCAGGGTCACCTGAGCGTACCACAGCGAGGCGATCGTGTTGGTGAAGCGGTTCACCGTCGCCGGCACGTTGGTGTAGAGGTAGCGGCTGCAGACCGCCGAGGTGGCCGCCACGGCCACGCCGGCCGCGTCGGCGCACTGGGCGCGGGCGATGATTTCACCGCCGCCGCCGGTGCCGCCGGTGCCGTATTCAGACACCTTGCCCCAGTCGCGGTCGATCAGGTTCAGCAGGTTTTTCACGTCCACCTGCACCTTGAACTTGTGACCTTCGAACAGCGACGGGAACTCCTGGCTGATCTGCAGATCAAGCCGGTTCACGTCCTTGTTGGTGTTGGTGTTCTTTTCCAGGATTCGGTTGTTGGCCAGGTTGAACTGCTTCACGTAGCCAAGGAAACGGTCACGGTCGCCGGCGGTGGCGAAGGTCACCGAACCGACGTTGAGGTCGGCGGTGTTGCTGTCGCCCGTGATGTCGGGAACGTAGAGCAGGTAGTTGAAGCGCGCCGTGCCGAAGGTGGTGTTGCGGCCCGAGGTGGCGGTGTCGTTCATGGCGAAGCCGAAGGCGCGGCCCGAGTAGCGCTCACCGAACAGGGTGATGCGGGTCTCGTTGTCGCCGAAGAACTTCTTGCGGTAGCCCAGCTCAAGCTTGGAGAAGTCCTGAACTTCGCCGGTGGCGCGGCCGTAGGCGTCCTCGGCGGCGTCGAACCCGGCTGGAACGGTCTGGTACAGCGAGCTGGTGGTGGTGCCGCGCAGGGCGCCGCCGTTCAGTTCGTTGACGCGCTGCCTGGCGTAGGACAGCGCGAAGTCGAGACCGAAGTCGAACGACTTGGAGACGCCGACGGCGGCGGTCCATGCCTCGCCCTTGTCCTTGTTGGTGCCGACCAGGTCGAAGTTGGTCGAGCTCGGGCTGACCGAGCTGATGCCTTGCGCCGCCCGTTGAGCCGCCGTGGCGGTCAGGGCGTCGTAGCGCGGGCGGCCGTCAGGCGTCACCGCGCGCACGCCGTTGACGATCAGCGGCTGGGCGCGGAAGTCGCGGTAGCTGATGCCGTTGTTGGTCTGCGTCGACACATAGTCCAACGTCAGGTTCCAGCCGTCCCACACGCGCCATTGAGCGTTCAGCGAGGCTTTCCATTCGCCCGGCAGTTCGAAGGTCGGCGCCAGTGCGAGCACCGCGTTGGTGGCAGGCACGGCGGGACCGCCCGGGCTCAGGGCGCCGGATTGCAGTTGCTGCAGGCTGGCCGGAATCACATAGCCGAGGGTCGAGTTCGTCCGCAGGTTATCCAGCGCCGTGGCGCCGATCGCCTGGGTGAAGCCCGGGGTGTTCGAGGTTTCCGTGAACGTGCCATTGGCCAGGCGGCGGATCACGATGCCCGACGTCTGATAGCCCGTGTTGGAATAGGGGTTGGCGAACATCACTTCCGGATAGCCGCCGCTGAACAGGCCAAAACCCGCGGTGAACTTCAGGTCCGGGGTCGGCTTCCATTCCGCCGAAATGCGCGGCATCAACGTATAGAGGCCGTCGACGTTCTTGCTGTTGGTGAAGCCGTTGCGGTTCTTGAAGTTCGGATTGGCCCCGACTTCGCCGTTCACCGTGATGTAGTCGAAGCGGGCGCCGGCGGTGATCTTGAAGGTGTCGGTCACCTGCAGGGTGTCCTGCCCGAAGAACGAATGCACCCAGTAGTCGAACTGCGCGGCGGCGTCTGACGGATTGCCGGTGGTGGCGTTGAAGTACTGGAACTGGTTGGCGCGGCCGGCTTGGAAATCGGCCAGGGAGTCGAAGTAGTAGGTGCCGCGGGCGCCGCCGATGAAGACGTTATAGACGTCCTTGTGCGCGCCCTGGTAGCCGAACTTGAAGCTGTTGTCGCCGAGCGTATAGCGGCCGACGAACGAGAAATTGGCTTCCTCGATGTTCAGGCGGTTGGCGTGACGGCTGAAGTCCGGGCCGAAGCGGACCTGGCTGAAGGTGCCGGCGCAGGAGAACTGGTTGGCGTCGGTCAGGGCCGCGTCGGGGTTGGGCTGGGCGCAGATCGTGAACTCCGAGAAGTTCTGGCCGCTCGGCGGGTTCTGGCCCCGTTCCCAGTCGCGGTAGGTGGCGCGGAAGGTGGTCGAGAAGCGGTCGGTCCAGTCCGAGTTCAGCTCGAAGGTCGAGGCCTGGTCGATGTTCCGCTCATTGTACAGGTTCGAGTAGAAGGCCGCGATGGTCTGGGTGTTGCCGCCCGTGGCCGTGCCGCCGGATTCCGCGTAGCGGTAGGTCAGCGACGCGCGGTGCTGGTCGGTGATGTTCCAGTCCAGCTTGGCCGAGTACTTCTTGTCGAAGATCGGGTAGCCCTTGAGGAGGCCCAGGTTGTCGTAGTCGCTGGCGTAGTTGTTGTTGAAGGTGTTAGTGATGCTATCCAGCGTGGCGCGGGACAGACCGTTCAGGTAGCTGTTGGTGTAGCCTTCGCCGGCCGGGCCGTTCGGGTTGGTGCCCGAGGTCTCATAGGTTTCATAGGCCAGGGCGAAGAACAGTTTGTCTTGCCAGATCGGGCCGGTGAGCGTGGCGCCGAAGTTCTTCTGGCTGATCACCTGCGGCACGCGGCTGGCGCCGATGTGACGACCGACGAGGCCCTCGTTCAGGTAATTGACGAACAGCGAGCCGTGGTACTGGTTGGTGCCCGAACGCAGCACCATGTTGATCGCGCCGCCGGAGAACGAGCCGTTCTCGACGTCGGTCGGGGCGGCGGCGATGCTGAACTGCTCAATGGAGTCCAGCATGACCGGACCGCGGCTGGTCGGCATGCCGCCGGCGTCGAGGCCGTAAGGATCCTGGGCGGTCACGCCGTCGATGGTGATGCGGTTGGTCCGCGGGTTGGAGCCGGCGATGGCGATGCCGCCGGCGCCGCCGAGGTTCTGGGACGCCAGCGGGTCGCGGCGGGCCAGGTCGCGGATGTCGCGGGTGACGGACACGACCGAGGCGATGGTGTCGCGGTTCAGCACGGTGGAGGTGCCGGTCTCCGCGTTCCGCGTCGCGGTGATCTCGATGGCCTCGACTTCCTGGATGGTCAGTTCCACCGGCAGGTCGAAGGTCTGGGCCAAGGTCAGGTAGATGTCGGTGAAGCTCTTGGCCGGCTGGCCGGGCGCCGTCACGGTGACCGTGTAGGGGCCGCCGACCCGCAGGCCGCGGGCGTCGAACACGCCGCCGTTGTCGGAAACCGTCGTCGAGCGCGTGCCCGATGGGGTGTGCACAACGGTGACGGAAGCGTTGGCCACCGGCGCTCCGTTGCTGGTGACCGTGCCGCGCAGCGACGAGGCCGTCTCCTGCGCGAACGCCGCGCTGGCCATGGCGGCGCTCAGCGCCATCAAGCCCGCGCCAAAGGCGAGCCGCTTCATAGAATGCATTGAGTATCTCCTCTCAAACGCGGACGTCGCCGTGGCTGAACCTACGCGACAAGACGCCCATCTAGCGACAGACTTTCATAGTTTGGTGACGAATCCGCAACGGGTGTGTCTAAAATCGCTGCAGGTTTAGTTATCTGCGATAATTTTGAACACTTTGTAGGCTGCGTGGCTAGTTCGCCGAGCCAGGAGGCTGTGGAATTCGATGGCCAAGGCGAGCCAGACGGGCGGCAAGACGCTGAAAACAGTGGATAAAAAAAAGGATGCGGCGCCGGCTTCCGCCGCGCCGGGCCGGGCTTTCGATCCGTATCTGCGACTGGCCCTGTGGTTCACCCTGGCGTTAACGGTGCTGCGGCTGACGGTCCTGTTCGTCACGCCTCTGGAATTGCATCCGGACGAGGCACAGTACTGGCTGTGGTCCCGGCGCCTGGACCTGGGCTATTTTTCCAAGCCGCCGCTGATCGCCTGGATCATCGCCGCCACCACCGCGATCGGCGGAAACGAAGAGGCCTGGGTGCGCCTCGGCGGCCCTTTCCTGCATGCGGCGGCCGGGCTGCTGCTGTTCTTCGTCGGGCGGCGGCTCTACACGCCGGCGGTGGGGCTGATGGCCTGCGCCATCTACAACCTGATGCCGGGTGTGCAGCTCTCCAGCCTGGTGATCAGCACCGACGCCCCCCTGCTGGCGCTGCTCTCGGCCGCCCTGCTGACCTATGTCCACCTGCCGCGCCCGGCCGATAAGCGTTCGATCGCCCGCGCCGCCCTGCTCGGGGCGGCCCTGGGGGCGGCGGCCCTGGCCAAGTACGCCGCCATCTACGCCCTGGCGGGCATAGCCCTGCACTACCTGGTCGAACGCGACGCGCGGAAAGCCTGGAGCCCGGCCGCCGCCGCCGCCGCCATCGCCGCCTTCGCCGTGGTGCTGGCGCCCAACCTGGCGTGGAACGCCGCCCATAAGTTCGCCACCCTGTCGCACACGGCCGAGAACGCCCACTGGACCCCGGGGTCGATGTTCAATCCGGGCGAGCTGTTGCAGTTTCTGGCCACCCAGCCGGGGGTGTTCGGCCCCGTGCCGTTCGGAATCCTGATCGCCGGCCTGATCATCTTCCGCCTGCGCGGCCTGACCGGCGCCGACCGGCTGCTGCTGTGTTGGGTCGCCCCGCCGATCCTGATCGTCTCGCTGCAGGCCCTGCTGTCGCGGGCCAACGCCAACTGGGCCGGGGCCGCCTACCCGGCCGCCGCCATCCTGGCCGCCGCCTGGCTGACGCGCTGGCGGGCCAAGGGCTGGACCATCGCCGCCCTGGCCACCCAGGCCGGCATCGTCCTGTTCCTGGTGGTCTGCGCGGTGCGGCCGGACCTGGCCGACCGGATCGGCGCCGCCAACGCCTTCAAGCGCTCCCGCGGCTGGGACTCCACGGTGGACAGCCTGATCGCCCGCGCCCGCGACGAGCAGCGGGGGCAGGGGCTATCCGCCGTCGCCCTGGACGACCGCTTCCTGTTCAACGCCGCCGCCTATTACGGCCGCGACTATTTCCGACACCTGGGCGCCCCGCCCCTGACAATGTGGATGCGCCGGCCCACCGCCAACAACCAGGCCGAGGCGGAATCGCCCCTGGTCCCAACCCTGGGGCGGCGGGTGCTGGCCGCCAGCTATGAGGGCTGGTACGCGCCGGAGATGGCGGCGGACTTCAAGGCCGTGTCGGGCCGGGAAGTGCTGCGGGTGCGGCTGGACGCCAAGAACCACCGCCGCGTCGAGATGTTCGTCGGCGAGGGTTTCGCGCCGCTGAAGCGCGACCCGGTCACCGGCCTGCCGCCGAACTACCGGCCCTAAAGCGTCTAAGCTTGGGGGCTGCGGCCCCAGACGCGGACCAGCCGGGCGTCCCGGCCACAGCCGCGGCGGTAGAGGTTGTAGTTCAGCTTGGCCGTTTCCGAGTAGTTCCGGTGGTACTCCTCCGCCTCGTAGAAGCGGGCCGCGTCGAGGATCGGGGTCGCCATCTTGCCGGATTTCAGCGCCTTGGCCCACTTGGCGCGCGAGGCCTCGGCGGCGGCGCGCTGGGCCGGGGTGACGAACACCGCCGGGCGGTAGGACGGGCCACGGTCGCAGAACTGGCCGCCGTTGTCGGTCGGGTCGACCAGGGGCCAGTAGCGGTCGAGCAGCTGAGCATAGGTGATTCTAGACGGGTCGAAGGTCACCCGCACCGCCTCGTAGTGGCCGCTCGTCTCGCTGGTGACATCACGGTAGGTCGGGTTGGCCAGGTGGCCGCCGGTGTAGCCGCTCATCACCGCCGTCACCCCGGGGATGGCCTTCATGTCGTGCTCCATGCACCAGAAGCACCCGCCGGCGAAGATGGCCGTCTCCAGCCGTTTGGCCTGGGCGGAGGCCAGGCCGGGCAGGCCGAGGCCCAGGGCAAGGATCAGGGTGAGAAGCAGCCGGCGCATGGACATGTCTCCTAGCTCAAAGCCACGGTGAACTGAAATTGGGTCTTCGCCGTGACTTCTTCAACGCCCACGCCGGGCGCCAGTTCGGTCAGCACGGGCGGGCGCTTGCCGCGGGCGATGTCGAACACGGCCAAGTCGGTGACCACGGTGTCGACACAATTGGCCCCGGTCAGGGGCAGGGTGCAGCGTGTGACCAGCTTGGGCGCGCCGGTCTTCTCGACGTGCTCCATCACCACCACCACGCTGCGCACCCCGGCGACCAGGTCCATGGCCCCGCCGGGGCCCTTGATCATCTTGCCCGGCACCATCCAGTTGGCCAGGTCGCCGTTGGCCGCCACCTGCATGGCCCCCAGCACCGCCATGTTGATATGGCCGCCGCGGATCATGCCGAAGCTGTCGGCGCTGGAGAAATAGGAGGTCATCGGCAGTTCGGTGACTGTCTGCTTGCCGGCGTTGATCAGGTCCGCGTCCTCCTCGCCCTCATAGGGGAAGGGGCCGGTGCCGAGCATGCCGTTCTCGCTCTGCAGGGTCACGTGCACGCCGTTGGGGATGTAGTTGGCCACCAGGGTCGGGATGCCGATGCCGAGGTTGACGTAGAAGCCGTCCTTCAGTTCCCGGGCGGCCCGGGCGGCCATATCGTCGCGTGTCCAGGCCATCAGGCGGCTCCCGCCGTTTCCGGCCGCGGCCGGGTGAACAGCTTCTCGATCTTCTTCGGGTAGAGGTGGCTCTCGACCAGCCGGTCGACGAAGATGCCGGGTGTGTGGATGCCGTCCGGCGGCAGGTCGCCGATCTCGACGAGATGCTCGACCTCGACCACGGTCGCCTTGCCGGCGGTGGCCATCATCGGATTGAAGTTGCGCGAGGTCTTGCGGTAGACGAGGTTGCCCTCGCGGTCACCCTTCCAGGCCTTGACCAGCGCCAGGTCGGCCACCAGGCCGGTCTCCATCACATACATCTCGCCGTTGAACTCACGCACTTCCTTGCCCTCGGCCAGCGGCGTGCCGTAGGCCGTGCGCGTGTAGAAGGCGGGAATGCCCGCCCCGCCGGCGCGGATGCGCTCGGACATGGTGCCCTGCGGGTTGAACTCCAGCTCGATCTTGCCGGTCAGATAAAGTTCGGCGAACAGCTTGTTCTCGCCCACGTAGGAACTGATAGCTTTCGCAACCTGGCCGTTGGCCAGGACCAGGCCGAGGCCCGCGCCGTCGACGCCGCAATTGTTGGAGATGACGGTGATGCCCTTCACCCCGGAATCGGCCAGGACGGCGATCAGGTGTTCGGGCACGCCGCAGAGGCCAAATCCCCCGCACATGACCGACATGCCGTCGAACAGCAGCCCGTCGAGGGCCTCCTCGGCCCGTTCCCTAACCTTGTTCACCACGATCGGGTCCTCATCATATGCAGCCGGGGCCGCGGCCCCTGTCGTTCGGGCGCACTGGTGACCCTATCGACGCCGGAAGGTCAAGACGGGACCGCCGCCGCGGGGGCACCGGACAGCGTTTTGCTGGTCATGGCCCATCCCGCGTTCGAGCGTTCGCGCGCCAACCGGGCGCTGGTACGGGTGGCGCTGGGCTCGCCCGGTGTGGCGGTGCGCGACCTCTATGAGCTCTATCCCGACTTCGTCATCGACGTCCGCGCCGAGCAGGCGGCCCTGAACGACCATGCCGCCATCGTGCTGCAATACCCGATCTACTGGTACGCCACCCCGGCGCTGATGAAGGAGTGGCTGGACCTGGTCTGGCTGCACGGCTTCGCCTACGGGCGCGGTGGCGAGGCGCTGAAGGGCAAGCGGCTGCTGGTCGCCTGCACCACCGGCGGCGGGCCGGAGGCCTACGCCCCCAAGGCCATGCACGGCTTCCCGATCGAGGTCTTCCTCAAGCCGATGGAGCAGACCGCCGTGTTGTGCGGAATGAAGTGGGAAAAGCCGTTCATCCTGCATGGGGCGGGGGTGAAGTCGCCCGAAGCCCTGGCCCAGGCCTCCGAGCGCTTCCGCAAGCGGTTGTGCGCCCTGACCGAGAAGTGCGGCCGATGACCCTGCTGGTCCAGACCCTGGTCTACCTCGCCGCCGGGGTGATCGCCGCGCCCCTGGCCAAGATGCTCAAGCTCGGCTCGGTGCTCGGCTACCTGATCGCCGGGGTCATCATCGGGCCATTCGCGCTGCGCCTGGTCGGCGAGCAGGCCGACGTGATGAAGTTCGCCGAGTTCGGGGTGGTGATACTGCTGTTCCTGATCGGGCTGGAGGTGCGCCCGGCCCTGCTGTGGTCAATGCGCAAGGCGATCTTCGGCCTAGGGCTGTCGCAGATCGTGGTCACCGCCGGGGTGCTGGCGGGCGCGGGCCTGCTGCTGGGCCTGTCCCCGCGCATGGCCCTCGCGGCGGGGCTGATCCTGGCCATGTCGTCGACCGCCATCGCCCTGCAGACCCTGGAGGAGCGCGGCCTGCGCCAGGGGGCGGTGGGTCGGGCCTCGTTCGGGGTGCTGCTGATGCAGGACCTGGCGGTGATCCCGCTGTTCGCCCTGCTGCCGCTGCTGGTGCCGGCGGGGCTGGCGGCGCACGGCGTAGGCGGTGATGGGGGCGGCCACGGCGGCGAGAGCCTGATCGCCGCCTTCCCGGCCTGGCTGCAGGCCATGGTCAGCATGGCCGCCATCGTCGCCGTGGTGGTGTTCGGCCGCTACATCGTCCAGCCCGGTTTCCGCTTCATCGCCAAGGCCCGCCTGCGCGAGATCTTCACCGCCGCCGCCCTGCTGATCGTGGTCGCCGTCGCCGCCCTGATGCAGGCGGTGGGGCTGTCGCCGGCCCTGGGGGCCTTCCTCGCCGGAGTGGTGCTGGCCGAGAGCGAGTTCCGCCGCGAGTTGGAGGCCGACATCGAGCCGTTCCGCGGCCTGCTGCTGGGCCTGTTCTTCATCACCGTCGGCGCCGGCCTGAACCTTGGCCTGGTGGCCAGCCAGCCCCTGACCCTGATCGGCCTGGTGATCGGCTTCGTGGCGGTCAAGTTCGCCGTGGTCGCGGTGCTGATGCTGATCGCCCGCGCGCCGTCGCGCACCACCTTCGCCGTCGCTACCGCCCTGGCCCAGGGCGGCGAGTTCGCCTTCGTCCTAATCACCTTCACCCTCGGCGCCGGGGTGATCGATCCGGACCTGGCCGCCAAGCTGACCGCGGCCATCGCCCTGTCCATGGCCCTCACACCGCCGATGATGACCGCCTACGAGAAGATCGCCGACAAGGTGGAATCCAAGAAGCCGGCCCGCGCCGCACCGGAGTCCGATCCGTTCGAGGCCGAGCCCGACGTGATCATCGCCGGCTACGGGCGCTTCGGCCAGGTCGCTTCCCGCCTGCTGGAGGGCAGCGGCTTCCGCACCACGGTGCTGGAGTCCGACGTCGACCAGATCGAGGTGCTGCGCCGGTTCGGCCGCCCCGTGCACTACGGCGACGCCACGCGCCTCGACCTGCTCCGCGCCGCCGGCGCCGAGCGCGCCCGCCTGCTGATCGTCGCCATCGACGACAAGGAAAAGTCCACCGAGCTGGTGGAAACGGTCAGCAAGGCCTTCCCGAACCTGACCATCGTCGCCCGCGCCTTCGACCGCCTGCATGCCTACGAACTGTTGCGCGCCGGCGCCGACTCCGTCGAGCGCGAAACCTTCGAAGGCGCCTTGAGCCTCGGCGTCACGGCGCTGCGCCGGCTTGGCCTGCGCGGCCGCCAGGCGATGCGCGCCGCCGCCGCCTTCCGCGGCCATGACCAGCGCATGTTCGATCAGCTGGCGCCTGCTTGGGCGGGCGACTTCGACGAGAACTACATCCTCGCCTCGCGCGAGGCCGCCCGCACCATGGAGCAGCTGCTCGCCTCCGACCTGGCGCAGCTTCGGCCCGACGCCGACTCCTGGTCGACCGACAGTCTCGACGCCCAGCTGCGCGAGGACGCCCGGAATTAGCCCCCGGAATGGAATGTTGATCAACGCCGCTTTCGGGTGGAAACTCGCCGCATGACCGACGCCGCCACCGAGAAGCGAGAGATCGTCCCGGTCTCGTACCGGCTGTACGACGCCGACTTCGATCGTTTCGCCGACGAACTGGGAGCTTCCTTCGCCCGCTACGGCTTCGCCGTCGTCACCGACCATGGGCTCGAGCAGGCGCGCATCGACGCGGCAATCCAGAGCGCCAAGGACCTCTTCGCCCTGCGGAAGGAAACCAAGGAAAAGTACGTCACCGGCAAGGGCGGCCAGCGCGGCTACGTCGCCTTCGGCGTCGAGACGGCCAAGGGCGCGCAGCATTCGGATCTGAAGGAATTCTGGCATGTCGGCCGCGATCTGCCGCCGGGCCACCCGTATCGCTCGACCATGCCCGACAATGTCTGGCCGTCAGAGGTCCCTTCGTTCCAGCCTGACGAGACCTGGCTCTTCAACGCGCTCGACAGCCTGGGCGGCCGTCTCCTCGAGGCCATCGCCCGCTACCTGGAGCTGGAGCGGCATTTCTTCGACCCGACGGTGAAGGACGGCAATTCGATCCTGCGCCTGCTGCACTATCCGCCGGCGCGGTTCGACGGCCCCAATGTGCGCGCCGGCGCCCACGAGGACATCAACGCCATCACGCTTCTGCTCGGGGCGGAGGAGGCGGGGCTGCAAGTGCTGGACCGCGACGGCGACTGGCTGCCGATCAACGCCCCGCCGGGCGCCGTGGTCTGCAACATCGGCGACATGCTGCAGCGCCTAACCAACCATGTGCTGCCGTCGACGACGCACCGCGTGGTCAACCCACCGCCGGAGCGGCGCGGCGTGGCGCGCTACTCGACGCCGTTCTTCCTGCACTTCGCGCCGGACTACCTGATCAAGACTCTGCCGTCCTGCGTGTCGGCGGAGATTCCCGACCGCTATCCGCAACCGATCACCGCTGACGGCTTCCTGATGGAGCGGCTGCGCGAGATCAAGCTGCTGTAGGCGCGGCGGCGCTGCGGATTTCAGTTAGCCCGAAATCCGCAGATTCTGGATCGAGCCGGCGATGGCCGAGAAGACCGCCGTCAGGTTGCCGGCGCTCTGCACATCATAGAACTTGTCCGGCGTGGTGGCGCAGCCCTGCAACAGGCTGGACGAGCCGGTCTTGACCTCCACCCGCACCGTGTAGATGACGATGCCGGCGGCCTTCATGTTGGTGCACAGCAGCGACAGGCGATCATCGATGGCGTCGGTGCGGGTGCCGGAGTTGTTCGAGGTGGTGCCGGTGCGGCCCTGCCAGATGAAGCCGTAGCCGTCGTAGTTCGAGCGGTTGTTGCTGCCGTTGTCGGTGTAGGTGTTCTCACCGTCGGTCATCAGCACCACGACCTTGGTAGTCTTGGGCGTGCCGTAGGGCACGCCGTCGCTGAACGGGGCGCTAGGCGACAGCAGGTGCCAACCCCACATCATGCCGAGCGGGATGTGGGTTTCGCCGGCGGCGTTGAAGTCGTCGATGCGGTCCTTCAGCGCCGTCCAGTTGGTGGTCAAGCGCATCAGCGGCTGCATGTCGCAGCCGCGGTTGGGACCCCGCGAAGACGAACTAGAGACGTTGGTGTCGTACTTGCCGGTGTTGCCCTGGCGCCGATCCTGGCTCCAGCCGCTGCTTTCCTCGTCGTCGACGTAGTCGTTGACGGAGTCGTTGTCGTAATCGGCCTCGTCGGGCCAGAAGTAGGGCGTGAACAGGGTGGCCGGCGTGCCACTGGCCGGGGCGGTTTCCTGCACATCATAGGGCGCGGCGCGGCTCTCTACGCATCCGCCCCAGCTCTGGCCGACACCGCTGAACAGGCTGAAGCGGTTCTGCACGGCGCCCAGCGCATTGGTGCTGGTGTTCCAGAAGAGCTGCCGGCTGGCCGGCGCGTTGCCGGCGGCGTCCATCCAGACCGCGTTCCGGTAGGTGGTCAGCTCGCTGGAAGTGCTGCTCAGACGCACCGCGCTGGAGAACGGCACGATGCCGATCTTTACCGGGTTGGTCTCGGTCGAGCGCGAAGCCGCCGCGGCCATCTGGTCGACGAAGTCAGTCGCGGCCAGCTTAAGGTTGGCGAGCTTGCTGCCCTGCATCGAGCCAGTGGTGTCGAGCACCATGGCCACTTCCAGCTTGTTCATCGAGCGCACCACCTCCGACCGCGCGCCGACCTTCATGTCGGTGTTCAGCCACAGGTTGGCGACGATCGGGGTCAGCTTGATCTCGGCCACGCCGGTGACGGTGCTGCCGTTGACGGAGAAGGTGGAGGACACCAGGGTGGCGTCGGTCAGCTGGCCGCTGAGCTGCCCGGTCAGGGCGGCGTCGCCGACGGTATCGAGCTCGCCGTTGGTGACGGCGGTGGAGCGGGCGGCGATCAGGGTCGCGGCGTCCAGGGCGTCCTGCAGGTCCTTCTTGCCGACGCTGGCGCGGTTGACGTCGACCATGCCGAAGGCCAGCACCGCCACGGGCAGGGCCAGGAAGGCGAACTGCACGGCGATGCCGCCGTCGTTCGACCGCCCAAAGCCGCGCAGGCGGCGCGCCGCCCGCCGCATCGATTGGGAAAGAGAAACCCGCATATTCCGTCGCCCTTAAGAGGGGGATTTCCCCTCATTTTCAGGCGGCATCTTGACCGTAGCAGGTAAAGGAAGCCCGTAAGGGCGTGGTGAATCCCTGTTAAACCTGCACTTTTTTCACCATGACCGGATAGGTTGAGTCGACACGGAACTCTACCAGCCGCAGATCTGCCCGCGGTTCTGCACCCGCAGCCAGGCGTCCAGCGGGGCGAAATATTCGGCGATGGCGCTGGCGTCGAGGTCCTTCTCGCCGGTGAAGGCCTCCAGGGCTTCGGGCCAGGGCCGCGACTGGCCCATCTTCAGCATGGCGTCGAACTTCGCCCCGATCTCCTTGTTCCCATAGATCGAGCAGCGATGCAGCGGCCCCTTCCAGCCGGCTTGGCGGCAGGCGGCGCGGTAGAACTGGAACTGGTAGATGTGGGCCAGGAAATAGCGGGTGTAGGGGGTCGAGCCGGCCACGTGGAACTTGGCGCCGGGGTCGAACGCGTCGGCCGAGCGCGGTCCCGGCGGGACGATGCCCTGGTACTGGGTGCGCAGCTTCCACCAGGCATCGTTGTAGGTTTCCGGCGTCACCTGGCCGGAGAAGACCTGCCAGCGCCATTTGTCGACCAGCAGGCCGAACGGCAGGAAGGCCACCTTGTCCAGCGCCTGGCGCAGCAGCAGGGGGATGTCGGCGTCGCTGCCCGGCTGCTGGGCGATCAGCCCCAGCTGCTGCAGGTAGGAAGGCGTCAGGTTCAGGGCCGCGAAGTCGCCAATCGCCTCATGGAAGCCGTCGTTGGCCCCGTTGCGGAACAGGAAGGGCTGGTTGGCGTAGGCGCGCTGGTAGAAGTTGTGTCCGAGCTCGTGGTGGACGGTGCCGAAGTCCGTTTCGTTGACCCGCAGGCACATCTTCACCCGGAGGTCCTGGTCGTTGTCGATGCTCCAGGCGCTGGCGTGGCAGACCACCTCGCGGCCGGCCGGGCGCACGATCTGCGACCGCTCCCAGAAGCTGGCCGGCAGGGGCGCGAAGCCGAGCGAGGTGTAGAAGCCCTCGCCGGTGCGGACCAGCTTGTCGGGATCGTACCCCTTCTCGACCAGCAGGGCGGTGACGTCGTAGCCCTTCTCGGCGGCGCCCAGGCCTTTCGAGGGGGCCGGGGCGGCGATGTCGTAGATCTCGCCCCACTGCTGCGCCCACATATTGCCCAGCAGGTCGGCGCGGATCGGGCCGGTCTTCTTCTGCACGGCGTCGCCATAGCGGAGGTTCAGCCGCCCGCGCACATAGCAGTGCAGGTTGCGGTAGAACGGCGCCACCTGGGCCCACAGGGCGTCGGTCTTGGCGGCGAAGGCGTCCGGCGGCATGTCGTACCAGGACCGCCACAGCGCGCCGGTGTCGGCGTAGCCCAGCTCCTTCGATCCCTCGTTGGCGAGGCGCACCAGCGACTGGTAGTCGGCCTTCATCGGCGGGGCTGTCGCGTGCCAGCCTTCCCAGACGGCGCGGATCTTGGCCGGGTCGCGCTCGGTGCGCAGCAGGTCCTCCAGTTCGTCGAGCGCGTAGGGCTTGCCGTCGATCGTCACCTTGGCGGTGGAATAGGCGGTCTCCAGCCGGGCCGAGACGGCGGCCAGCTCGGCGGCGGCGCCGGGCCGCGAGGACGCCGGCAGCACCAGCCCCTGCTGCAGCAGGTAGAGCTTGCGCGCCGTGACCGGGTCGATGCCCGTCACGCCGTTGAAGCGCGCCGCGCCCTTGGCGTAGCGCACGGAGGCGTCGGTCATCTCGGCGTTGGCCTTGGCCGCCAGCCAGTTGGTGTCGTCGGTGATGTAGGTGTTCTGCACCCAGGCGGCGCGGGCGGCGTACTCGCTGATCCGCATCAGCTCGGCCTCGGCGCTCTCGGCGAAGACCTTGGCCTCGGCGGCGGTCTGGGCCGCCGCGGCGCCGGAGACGCTGAAAGCCCCCAGCAGGGCGGCGCAGGCGGATCGCAGGCGGCGGCTCATCAGTCCTCCGGGTCTACCAGGAAGTGCGCGCGCAGGAAGGCGATGGGCGCGACGCGCCGGTCCTGCCAGGCCTCGACGTGCACGTTGGCGATGCGGCGGCCGACCTTCTTCACCTCGGCGCGGGCATAGGTCGCCACCGGCCGCGCCGAGCGCAGGTATTCGATGGAGACGTCGATGGTGCGCGGGCGCTTGGCCGACGGCTGCAGCACCGACAGCTGGGCGATGGCGGTCAGCTCCATGAAGGCGCCCAGGGCCCCGCCGTGGATCGCCGGCAGCATCGGATTGCCGATCAGCTTTTCGGCGAAGGGCAGGACGCCGGTCATCTCGTCGCCATTGAACACCACCTGCACGCCCAGATACCGCGCGTAGGGGATGGTCGTCAGGGCGGCCTGGATTTTCTCGATGGCGGTTTCCTCGCTCATGCCGCGCTCCCCCGCGCAGGGGGTTTCAGGTTGGCGCCCGGCGGGCGGCCGGCGCTGGCGTCGAGCATGAAGGCGGCCTGGGCCGCCGCCACCGGGTCCTGCGGGTCGCGGTCGTAGGCGATGGCGCGCACGAAGGCGATGGAGTGGGTCCATTTGTAGACGTTGGCCGCGACGAAGACGTCCAGGCCGGGTTCCGACCGCCGCATGTAGTCGATGCGCAGGTCGAGGGTGGCGATGGCCACCGCCTTCTTCAGGCCGGCATAGACCGCCTGGCCGCAGGTGTGATCGAGCAGGGTGGTCACCACCCCGCCGGCGATGACGCCGGTGGCCGGGTCGCCGATCAGGTCCTCGCGGTATTTCACCCGCACCAGGGCGCGGCCGGGGCTGATCTCCAGGGTGTGGAAGCCGAGCGAACTGGCCTGCGGGCTGCCCTTGTTCATCAGCTCCGCCATATAGGCCAGCTGGACGGCGGCTTCGTCCGGCCCGCCTGTGTCTTCGTGATTGTCGGCCATGGGTCTCGCGGGGCAGGTTGAGCGTTGGGGAGGAGCCCCTCAGCTATAGGCGAAACCGGTTGCGTCCTGAAACCCTGCTCTGTCCCAAACCAGGCGGCCTCTATTGCCCGGCGGGGGATTTCTATGTCGATCCGGTCGGGCCGGTCGACCGGGCGGTGATCACCCACGGCCACGCCGACCACGCCCGCGCCGGCCACGGCACGGTGCTGGCGACGCCTGAGACCCTGGCGATCATGGCCACGCGCTACGGCGAAGACTTCACCGGCCTGCGCCAGTCCCTGCCCTATGGCGAGACGGTGACGCACAAGGGGGTGGAGATAACGCTGGTCCCCGCCGGTCATGTGCTGGGCTCGGCCCAGGTGGTGCTGCGCTGGAAGGGCATAACCGTGGTGGTCAGCGGCGACTACAAGCGGCGCAGCGATCCGACCTGTCCGCCGTTCGAGCCCGTGCCGTGCGACGTCTTCGTCACCGAGGCCACCTTCGGCCTGCCGCCGTTCCGCCACCCGCCGGCCGAGAACGAGATCGCGCGGTTGCTCAAGAGCGTCACCCAGTTTCCCGAGCGCGCGCACATGGTCGGCGCCTATGCGCTGGGCAAGGCGCAGCGGATCATCATGCTGCTGCGCGCGGCCGGATGGGACCGCACCATCTATGTCCATGGCGCCATGGAGCGGCTCAACGCGCTGTATGAGAGCTTCGGAGTCGATCTCGGCCCCCTGGCCCCGGCCACCGGCGGGGTGAAGGCGGACTTCGCCGGCCAGATCATCGTCTGCCCGCCGTCGGCGCTGCAGGACCGCTGGAGCCGCCGCTTCCCCGATCCGGTGCAGGCCTTCGCCTCAGGCTGGATGCGCGTGCGCGCCCGTGCCCGCCAGCGCGGCGTCGAACTGCCGCTGGTCATCTCCGACCACGCCGACTGGGACGAGCTGACCGACACGCTCGCCGGGCTGTCGCCCGGCGAAGTGTGGATCACCCACGGCCGCGAGGAGGCGCTGCTGCGCTGGTGCGAACTGCGCGGCCAGAAGGCGCGGGCGCTGCGGCTGGTGGGGTATGACGATGACGAGGGGGAGGAGTAAATCCTGTCCGTCATCCTCGGGCTTGTCCCGAGGACCCAAGGTTGAAGCGGCCGGATCGCCGAAGGTTCTCGCGGGCGGATGGATGGGCCCTCGGGACAAGCCCGAGGGTGACGGCAATTCTAGCGGCTAGCCTCCGCTCGCCGCGCCCGCGTTTCGTCCTCCCACGCCGTGCGCGCCTCGAGCACCTGACGCGTGAAGTCGACGCCGTAGAGACGGTAGCAGCTGAACACCACCTCCACATTCGGCGGCAGTGTCCGGGCCAGGGCCTCCAGCCCCGGCGTGACGTCAGTGCGGTGAATCACCCGTCCCGCGTCAGTGCAGCGCAGCGGCCGGTCGACCAGTTTCGACAGATGCGGACAGGCCTCGAGCGCGCGGGCAGCGCAGGCGTGGTGGATCGGCGGCACGTTGCAGCCGTACTGCTCGGTCCCGTCGTGCAGGGTGACCATGCCGCCCGAAGCGACGGGGAAGATGTAGCGCCGTCGGCTTGCCGCAGACATGGCACAGCAGGTCGACCATGCCGCGGCGCTGTCGCGTCACGTGCACCGCCGCGAAAAGCGGTTCGCCGACGCCGATGGCCTGCTTCTGGTCCAGTTCGACCATGCCCGGAAAGTCGCGCGACGGCTGCAGCCGGAACGCCTGCTCGCCGCTCCACGCGACGGACCAGGGGGCTTCGGTGATCGGCGTTTCGCTCATGGCGACGACGACTATAGCGCAACGCTATAGCGTGTGTCTTCGGATGAGCGAGTGGTTTACCGCCGCCCGCCGCGGGTCAGAGAACCCATGATGCCGCGCATGATTTCGCGCGTGATCTGGCGTCCGATCTGGCTGCCGGCGGCGCGGACGACGGACTTGACCATGGCCTCGCCGACGCCCTGACGGTTGCTGGCGCGCGGCGCACGCGGCGCCGGAGCCGGGCGCGAGGAGGGCACGCTGGTCGGCGCCGGCGCCGGCGCTTCCGCCGCGTCTTCCGCCTCCTGCCGCGCGGCCAGCAGTTCGAACGCGCTCTCGCGGTTGACCGCCGCGTCATAGACGCCGCGCAGCGGGCTGGCGGCGAGCAGTGACGCGCGCACCGGGTCGGCCAGGGCGCCGATCTGCGAATCCGGCGGACGGACCGACGTCTTGGCCACCATGGTCGGGGCGCCCTTTTCGTCGAGCACGGAAACCAGCGCTTCGCCGACGCCCAGACCCTGGATCGCCTCGGCGGTGTCGAAGGCCGGGTTGGGGCGGAACGATTGCGCGGCGGCGCGGAGGCCCTTCTGTTCGGCGGGGGTGTAGGCGCGCAGCGCGTGCTGCACGCGCATGCCGAGTTGGCCCAAAACCTCGTCGGGAATATCGGCCGGATTCTGCGTGATGAAATAGACGCCGACGCCCTTGGAGCGGATCAGCCGCACCACCTGCTGCACCTTGTCGAGCAGGGCCTTGGGCGCCTCGTCGAACAGCAGGTGCGCCTCGTCGAAGAAGAACACCAGTCGCGGCTTTTCCGGATCGCCGATCTCCGGCATCTGTTCGTACAGTTCCGACAAAAGCCACAGCAGGAAGGTGGCGTAGAGGCGCGGGCTCTGGATCAGCTTGTCGGCGGCCAGCAGGTTCACTTGGCCGCGTCCGGAAATATCGGTGCGGATCAGGTCGACCAGACGCAGCGCCGGCTCGCCGAAGAAATGCGCCGCGCCCTGCGTGCGCAATGTCAGCAACCCGCGCTGGATCGCGCCGATGGTGGCCGGCGCGACGTTGCCGTATTTCATGCCGATCGATTTGGCGTTCTCGCCCACATGCACCAGCAGCGCGTTGAGGTCGTCGAGGTCGAGCAGCAGCAGCTTCTCCTCGTCGGCGATCTGGAAGGCGATGTTGAGCACGCCCTCCTGCGCGTCGTTCAGCTCCAGCAGGCGCGACAGCAAGAGCGGCCCCATCTCGCTGATGGTGGTGCGAATCGGGTGGCCCTTCTCGCTGAACAGGTCCCAGAACACCACCGGCGCGCCGCGCGGCTCCAGCGTGACGTCGACGGCCGCCGCGCGGGCGTTCAGCTTGTCCGAAAGCGTGCACGGCGCGGCGATGCCCGACAGGTCGCCCTTGATGTCGGCGGCGAACACCGGGACCCCGGCGGCGCTGAAGGCCTCGGCCAGCACCTGCAGGGTGACGGTCTTGCCGGTGCCGGTGGCGCCGGCCACCAGCCCGTGCCGGTTGGCCCGGTCCAGCCGCGCGCTCTGCGGCCCCTCGCCGGACTTGCCGATCAGGATCTGGCCGGTGGCGATCTGTTCGCTGGTCTTCACGGGGAGGCCTCTTGGAAAATGCTAGGCTGTATCTAGCGCGGGGAACCCTCCCGCGTCCAAGCCCTTAGCAAGCTGCATGCGCGCCTTCGCCCGCCTTCTCGACGCCCTCAGCCTCACCGCTTCGCGCAACGCCAAGCTGGTGCTGATCCGCGACTACTTGGCGGGGCGAGTCGATCCCGACCGCGGCTGGGCCCTGGCGGCCCTGACCGGGGAGCTGGTGTTCAACGCCGCCAAGCCGGCCTTTATCCGCAAGGCCATCACCAGCCGCATGGACCCGATCCTGTTCGGCTGGTCCTACGACTACGTCGGCGACCTGGCCGAGACCGTGGCCCTGGTCTGGCCGGCCCAGCCCGGCGCCAACCGCGAGCCGCCCCTCTCCGAAGTGGTCGACGCCCTGCAGTCGAGCACGCGGGCGGAGGTGCAGGCCCTGATCGAATCCTGGCTCGACGCCCTCGACCCGGACGGCCGCTGGGCGCTGCTGAAACTGGTCACCGGCGGGCTTCGGGTCGGCGTCTCCTCGCGCCTGGCCAAACAGGCCTGCGCCAATCTCGCCGCCCTGCACGGCCAGACCATCGAGGTCGCCGAGATCGAGGAGGTCTGGCACGCCGCCGCGCCCCCGTACGGCGACCTGTTCGCCTGGCTCGAGGGCCGCAGCGAACGGCCGAGCGCCGCCGCGCCGGGACGCTTCCGTCCGGTGATGCTGGCCCAGGCCATCGACGAGGCGGATTTCAGCAAGCTGGATCCGGACGACTTCGCCGCCGAATGGAAATGGGACGGCATCCGCGTGCAGGCGGTGAGCGAGGCGGGCGCCAAGCGCCTCTACAGCCGCACCGGCGACGACATCTCGCGCGCCTTTCCCGACGTCGTCGAGCTGCTCGATTTCGAGGGCGCGCTGGACGGCGAACTGCTGGTGCTGCGGGATGGAAAAGTCGGCGCCTTCGCCGATCTTCAACAACGCCTCAACCGCAAGACCGCCGACGCGAAAGTCATGGCCGCCTTCCCCGCCGGCATCCGCGCCTACGACCTGCTGGTCGACGGCGACGAGGACTTACGCGCGCTGACCTTCCGCCAACGCCGCGCGCGGCTGGAGACCTTCGTCGCCAAACTCAATTCCCCCGGCATCGACCTCTCGCCGATGCAGCCGTTCGAGACCTGGGAGCAGCTGGCGGGCCTGCGCGCCGATCCGCCGGAGGGAGACGCGCGCGCCGCCGAGGGGCTGATGCTCAAGCGCTGGGACAGCCCCTACCTGCCCGGCCGGCCCAAGGGCCCGTGGTTCAAGTGGAAGCGCGACCCGCACCTGGTCGACGCGGTGCTGATGTACGCCCAGCGCGGCAGCGGCAAGCGCTCGAGTTTCTACAGCGACTACACCTTCGGCGTCTGGCGCACCGACGAGGCCGGAACCCGCGCGCTCACCCCGGTGGGCAAGGCCTATTTCGGCTTCACCGACGAGGAGCTGAAACGCCTCGACAAGTTCGTGCGCGACAACACGGTCGAACGCTTCGGCCCGGTCCGCTCCGTCCGCGCCACCCACGACTTCGGCCTGGTGCTGGAAGTGGCGTTCGAAGGCCTGCAGCGATCCACGCGGCACAAGAGCGGCGTGGCGATGCGGTTTCCACGCATCAGCCGGATAAGGTGGGACAAGCCGGCGAGCGAGGCGGATGAGCTGGGGACGTTGGAGGGGATGTTGGAGTGATTTCTCGTCGGCCAAGGCGATGGCTATCCCAACTCGCCCCGCCGCCGGTCTCCGAAAGCGTTACACTGGCGGTAGCCGGTTGGCCGGATCGGTAGCAGCCCGCCGCCCAAACTACCTCGCGGCAGTCCCCGCCCCTACGAAGCCGGCGTGACCACGTCACAGACCGACGCGCCCGCGGCCGTGGTGCGCACCGTGCCGCCGCCGTTGGTGCAGTCGGTCTCCGTGCGCCCGAAGGAGCCGGTGATGGCTTCGGTCCTGTGCTTTCCGGCAGGCGCGGCCTGCGCCGTCTCGGCCGCGGGCGCCTTCGGCGCGTCGCAGCCGGTGAGTGTCAGGCTCAGGCCTAAGGCCATAACGCCGGCGAGGAGGGCTGTCGTTGTACGCATGCCGTGACCCCTGTTTTTGCGCTCATGTGAGCGGGTCCAGAGTGGGCACAGTGAAGCTAGAACCGCAATCTCCAATAATTATGGAGTGATCGCGGCCTTATTTCAGGAAATCATCGTTGGAACCGGCGCAAGTAAACCGCCGCAAACCGCTGGAATCGCGGCGAAGAAACACTAAGCGCGGTGGGCGCGATTACGGGGACGGGCCGGATAACGCCCGCGAGGTCCATGACGGTGAGCCTAGGCCGCGGTGATGGCCTTCTCGACATCGTGCATCGAATGGCCGGTCAGGTCCTTGGCGATCTCGCCCTTCAGCGCCGCCACCAGCTTGGCGTGGTAGTGCGGGCGGATGGCGCCCAGGGTGCGCGGCGCGGCGATGATCAGCAGGCTGGCAACATGGCCGTCGAGCACCTGCTTGTTCAACAGGGCGACGACCCCGGCCGAAAAACCGTCCTCGCGGTCCTGGCCGCCGTCGGGGTTGGCCGAACTGCCGTGGCGGCCGGGGGTGGCGCCCTGGTGATCGGCGTTGACGGGCTCATGCACCAGGGGCGCGAGCTTGAGCGTGGCTTCGTCGCCGGTGTTGCGGAACAGGTTGAAGGTCTCGCCGTCGGCGACGGCGACGGTGGCGTTCTTGGGAAGCTGCATGGAGTCTCCAGTACGGCCGCGGGCTGCGGCGCCTAAGCAGGACATCCTGCGCTCGGGAAGATCGGTCCCGCACAGGGCGAACGGGTGCGGCCGTGCCTTAGGTGGCGTCCCGACCGCCGGATTGTAATGGCTCAGTCCAGCTTTTCAGGCGGCAGCAGCTGCCCGGTGTCGTCCTGCAGGTGCAGCTGCACCCCCAGGGCGGAGCTCTCCGCCAGGCCGCGTGCGGCGCGTTCGGCGGCGTCCCGGCTGTCGAAGGACCCGTAGCGCAGACCATCGCCGATGATGATCCAGACCCCGTCCCGCTCGACCACTCCGTAGTGAACCTCGGCCATGACCTGTCCCTCGCCTGGGTTACAGAGGAACGCCACTTGGTGGCGGGAGTGAGGCGGAGCGGGGGCTTAGGGAACCGCGCGCGGCCCGGGCGCGCTAATCCTTGCGGCAGAAGGAGCCGTCAGATGGCCGCGACCGAACAGGAACAGCAGGGGGTGACCCGCTCCGGGCTCGACGCCAACGAACGCCTGCCCGACGGGCGGCTGAAACAGAGCGCCAAGGACCACCCGGAGGACTTCACCCGCAACACCGGCGAGGGCGGCGCCGTCGTCCGCGACACCCCGATCGTCGGCATCCCCGGCGGCGAGACGGACAACGCCATCATCCCGACCGACTCGCCGGGCGGCTAGCTAAACCACCCCTCGACCACGACCCGCAGCGGATTGGCCGGATCGGCCAGAAGTTTCGCGGTCATGGCCAGCGACACCACCACCAGCACGGGCCGGATCAGTTTCGGCCCGAGCTTCATGGCCGCGCGCGAGCCGAGCCGCCCGCCGATGAACTGGCCCACGGCCATGCAGCCGCCGACCAGGCACAGCACATGGCCGCCCGTGGCCAGCACCACCACCGACACCAGGTTGCTCATCAGGTTCAGCGCCTTGGCGTGGGCGGTGGCCTTTGTCAGGCCCATGCCCATCAGGGTCACCAGGCTGAGCGCCAGGAACGATCCGGTGCCGGGGCCGAAGAAGCCGTCGTAGAAGCCGATGCCGCCGGCGACGAGCGCGTATTTGAGCGGGGTCAGGCGCGCATGGCGGTCGACATCGGTGGCGGCCGGGGCGGCGAGGAAATAGAGGGCGATGGCGATCAGCAGCACCGGCAGCAGCACCATCAGCCAGCGTGTGTCGGAAACGCTGAGCGCCAGGGCGCCCAGCGCCGCGCCGACGACCGTGGCGATCAGGGCGCTGCGCAATGCGCGGAAATCGATCCGCCCGGCGCGCCAGTAGGTCCAGGTCGCCGAGGCCGTGCCGAAACTGCCCTGCAGCTTGTTGGTGGCCAGGGCCGCCGCCGGCGGGATGCCCGCGGCCAGCAGGGCCGGCACGGCGATCAGCCCGCCGCCGCCGGCGATGGAATCGACAAAACCGGCCGCCGTCGCCGCCAGGCACAGCAGGAGAAGCACATGCGGCGCGATCTCGATCACTGGTGCGCCTTCAGCGCGCCTTCCAGCTCCTTCAGCAGCAGGTCGCGCAGGCGGTCCGGCGCCTCGATCCGCACCGTCGGCCCCCAGGTGATCAGGTGCCAGGCCAGTTCGCGCATGCCGCGGGCGGTGAAGCGCACCCGCACCGCGCCGCCGTCCAGCGGCTCCACCGTCTGGCTGGCGTGGAAGCGCCAGCGGCTGGCCTCCGCCGCCGCCGTGGCGTCGAACACCAAGGAGACCTGCTCCATCTCGTCCTGATAGATGCCGACGCTCTCGTCGGCGAAGGCCTGCAGCGAAAAGCCCGGCGGGGGCGAGCCCATCCGATCCAGCACCTCCAGCTCGCTCAGGCGGTCCAGGCGGAAGGTGCGCGGCGAATCGGGCGCGGCGGCGACCAGGTAGTTGCGGCGGGAAAGGATCAGGCCCAGCGGCGTCGCCTCGCGCCGCGCGCCGGGGGTCGAGCCGCCCTGGTATTTGAAGGCGATCGCCTGTCCGGCCTTGATCGCCTCGCGCACCAGGCTCAGCACGGCGGGGTCCTCGGTCGGGCGCGGGCCGGGCTGGATGGCGATGGCCTCGCCCTGCATCACCGCTTCCAGGTCGGGCGCCAGGCGGCGGCGGTCGCTGCCGCGCAGCGAGGCCAGCAGCTTGGCCTCCAGGCTGCGCAGGTTATCCGCTGTGGAATGCGCCCCTTGCGCGGCGGCCTGTTCGGCGGCGCGATGGAGCGCAGCCAGCTCCTCCGGCAGCGGAGCTTGAAAGAGCCGGTCCAGGCCGCCGGGGATGCGGAAGCGTTTGGTCGGCGGGTCGTCCAGCTCCTCCAGCTGCGGGAACAGGTCGCGGAGGGCGTCTCTCATGCGCTCGACAGTGCGCCGGCCCACCCCGACGGCGCG
>CANJOB010000022.1 GCA_947475655.1 Caulobacterales bacterium
GAAGGAGCGGGGCATGTCGATCCTCAGCGCCGGCTTCGCGGCGGTGGCGCCGGCCCTGTGCGGCTTTCTCGGCGGCATCTTCGGCGGGGTCTGGTCCGACTGGCTGCTGAAGCGCGGCTGCTCCCTGACCGTCGCCCGCAAGACGCCGATCGTCGCCGGCATGCTGCTGTCCACCGTCATCGTCGCCTGCAACTACACCAACGCGCAGGGGCTGGTGATCCTGTTCATGAGCCTGGCCTTCTTCGGCAAGGGCGTGGGCGCGCTCGGCTGGGCGGTGATGGCCGACACCGCGCCGCGCAAGATCGCCGGCCTGGCCGGATCGGTGTTCAACCTGTTCGGCAACCTGTCTTCAATCCTGACCCCGATCATCATAGGCTATATCGTGCAGACGACGGGCTCGTTCGACCTGGCCCTGCTTTTCATCGCCATCAACGGGGCCGTGGCTATCTTCAGCTACCTGGTGATCGCCGGCGAGATCAAACGGGTCGAACTTCCGGACCGTCCAGCAGCGGCATAGTCGAGCAAAGCGCATGACCGATCCAACCTACAAGCCCGGCGCCAGGAACAGAGACGCCAAGGACCTGCGCTCTGCGCGGTGGTACGCGCCGGACGACCTGCGCTCATCGAGCCACCGGTCGCGCACCATGCAGATGGGCTACGCCCCCGCCGAATGGCAGGACCGGCCGATCATCGCCATCATCAACACCTGGTCCGACCTCAGCCCCTGCCACGTGCACTTCAAGCAGCGCGTCGAGGACATCAAGCGCGGCATCCTGATGGCTGGCGGCTTCCCGGTGGAGCTACCCGCCATTTCGGTCAGCGAGGTTCTGGTGAAGCCGACCACCATGCTCTACCGCAATATGCTGGCCATGGAGACGGAGGAGCTGCTGCGGTCACACCCGGTCGACGGGGTGGTGCTGATGGGCGGCTGCGACAAGTCCACCCCCGGCCTGATGCTCGGCGCCACCAGCATGAACCTGCCGACGATCTACTTCCCGGCCGGGCCGATGCTGAACGGCAATTTCCAGGGCAAGATTCTCGGCTCGGGGTCGGACGCCTGGAAGTACTGGGACGAGCTGCGCGCTGGCCAGATCACCCGCGACGAGTGGGCGGGCGTGGAGGCCGGCATCGCCCGCTCCTACGGCACCTGCATGACTATGGGCACGGCCTCGACCATGATGGCCATCGCCGAGGCGGTCGGCATGGTGCTGCCCGGCGGATCGTCGATCCCCGCCGCCGATTCCAACCACATCCGGCTGGCGTCCGAAAGCGGCTGCCGCATCGTCGACATGGTTTGGGAGGACCTCACGCCGCAGCGGATTCAGACGATGAATTCGTACGAGAACGCCATCATGGTCGCCATGGCCATGGGCTGTTCGACCAACGCCATCATCCACCTCATCGCCATGGCCCGCCGCGCCGGCGCCGACATCGGCCTGGACGATTTCGAGCGCTACAGCCGCACCATCCCGGTGATCGCCAACATCCGCCCGTCCGGCGCCAAATACCTGATGGAGGATTTCTACTACGCCGGAGGCATCACGGCGCTGATGACCCGCCTGACCGATCATCTGCATCTGGACTGTCTCACCGTCACCGGCCGCACGCTCGGAGAGAACATCGCCGAGGCGAAGGTGTTCAACGACGACGTCATCCGCACCCTGGACCAGCCCATCTACGGCGAAGGATCGCTGGCGGTGCTGAAGGGCAACCTCGCCCCGGACGGCTGCGTCATCAAGCCGGCGGCCATGAGCCAGAAGTTCCTCAGGCACTCCGGCCCCGCCGTGGTGTTCGACGACTATCCGAGCATGAAGAAGGCCGTCGACGACGAGACCTGGGACATCACCGCCGACCACGTGATGGTGCTGCGCAACGCCGGCCCGCAGGGCGGCCCGGGCATGCCGGAGTGGGGCATGCTGCCCATGCCCAGGAAGCTCTTGAAGGAGGGCTGCCGCGACATGCTGCGGATGTCGGACGCTCGCATGAGCGGCACCGCGTACGGCGCCTGCGTCCTGCACGTGGCGCCGGAAGCCTACATCGGCGGCCCGCTGGCCCTGCTCAGGACGGGCGACATCGTCACCGTCGACGTCGCCGCGCGCTCAATCAGCATGGAGGTCAGCGACGAGGAACTGGCGCGCCGGCGCGAGGCTTGGCGCGCGCCCGAGCGCCGCTACGAGCGCGGCTACGGCTGGATGTATTCCAAGCACATCCAGCAGGCCGACCAGGGCTGCGACTTCGACTTCCTGACCACCGAATTCGGCAAGCCGGTTTCCGAACCGGTCATCTTCTGATCTAGGCTGACGCCAGCGGCCTCGCCGCCGGCAGGAGGGGTTCGCCGTCGCCCGCGGCGTCCATGGCGGCCTCCATCGCACGCAGCAGCAGGGTGAGGCTGATGGGCTTGGCCACCAGGTCGTCCATGCCGGCGGCGAGGTATTCCGCCTTGTGGTGGGCCATGGCGTTGGCGGTGAGGGCGATGACGGGGGTGCGCGCCCTGCCCCCGAGCCGTTCGGCCCGGCGCATGACGCGGATCGCCGAGATCCCGTCCATCACCGGCATTCGGATGTCCATCAGCACGATGTCCCAGGATTGGGTGCGCCACGCCTCCAGCGCCTCCTGGCCGTTGGAGACGATCAGGGCCTCGATGCCCAGCTCGGTCAGCAGCGTCTTCAGCACCAACTGGTTCATCTTGTTGTCCTCGGCGGCCAAGACCCGCAGGACGCGGTCCGGAGCGAAGGCGACGATCGGCGCGCTGATCGCTTCGGTCTTGACGGGTTGAGTCCTCGCCATAGGCAGGCGGACGGTGAACGTGGCTCCGGCGCCGGCGACGCTTTCGACGTCGATGTCGCCGCCCATCAGCGTGACCAGGTCGCGGCAGATGGCCAGGCCCAGGCCCGAGCCGCCGTAGCGCCGAGTCATGGAGGCGTCGGCCTGGACGAAGCGGTCGAAGATACGCGCCATGCGGTCGAGCGGAATGCCGATGCCGGTGTCGGCCACGCGCAGGATCAAACATCCCTTGTCGTGGGAGATTCCCACCTCGACTGAACCGTGGTCGGTGAACTTCACGGCGTTCGACACCAGATTGTGCAGAATTTGACGCACGCGCCGAGAATCGGCCCCCCAGCTTCCCACCGCGCTGGGCGCCAGCTTCAGGCGGAAGCAGACATCCTTGTCCTCGAGCAGGGCCTTGAAGGGCAGGGCGCCGTCGGCCAGTTCCTGCGCGTCCATGACGCCGTCTTCCAGCTCGATCTTGCCGGCCTGGATCTTCGACAGGTCCAAGAGGTCGTTGAGCAGCGCCAGCAATGACTGCCCCGCGGTCTGGATGATCTCCAGCCGTTCGCGCTGCAGCTCCGGCAGCTCGCAGCGGCCCATGGCCTGCGCCATGCCCAGCACCCCGTTCAGCGGCGTGCGGATCTCGTGGCTCATGGTCGCCAGGAAGGTCGACATGGCGTCGGCCGACTGGATCGCCATCTGTTCGGACGCATGCAGCCGGTCCATGGAATCGCGCCGCACGCTGATGTCGCGGATCGCCGCCGTGACCAGAATGCCGTCCGGACTGTCCAGCGGGCTGAGCATGATCTCGATCGGGAACTCGCTCTGGTCCTTGCGCAGCGCCAACAGTTCGATGCCGGCGCCGATATGCTGCGCCAGCGCCGCCTCGGGCGAGCGCAGGGCGTCAGCGATCAGCCGCTCGGCGAAGCCTTCCGGGATGATGTTGGTGACCCTCTGGCCCAGCAACTCGTCGCGCGGATAGCCGAACTGTTTTTCCGCCTGGGCGTTGAGCAGCACGATCCTGCCGCTCTGGTCGACCACCACCATGGCGTCGGGCGCGGCTTCGAGCAGGCCACGGTAACGGCCCTCGGTGCGCAGCAGGTTTTCTTCCGCCGCCTTGCGTACGCTGATGTCGCGGATCGCCGCCGTGACGAGGATGCCGTCGGGGCTGTCCAGCGGGCTCAGCATGATCTCGATCGGGAACTCGCTCTTGTCCTTGCGTAGGGCCAGGAGCTCAATCCCGGCGCCCATCTGCTGCGCCAAGGCGGCTTCAGGCGAGCGCAGGCCGTCGGCGATCAGGCGCTCGGCGAAACCCTCGGGGATAATGTTGGTCACCGGCTGTCCGAGCAGTTCGTCGCGCGGGTAGCCGAATTGCTTCTCGGCCTGCACATTGAGCAGCACGATCCGTCCGCTCTGGTTGACCACCACCATGGCGTCGGGGGCGGCCTCGAGCAGGCAGCGGTATTTCACGTCCGACTCCTCGGCCTCCAGTTTCATGCGCTGCAGGTCGGGCGTTTCGCGCCCTGGCGAGAGAATCTGATGAGGCGGCATCTCGGATATCCTTGCCGCGCTTCAGGCGGCGAGCGGAAGCAGGGGGCGGGCGTTCAGGACGCGGGCCAGGGCGGCCGAGACCTGGGACGGCTCCGAGGGCTTGGCGACGAACTCCGAGCCCGGCACGCCTTCGGCCTGGAAACGCGTGCCGCTCATGGCTGACATGAAGACCACGGCGAGATCGGGATGGGCGACGCGGCCGCGGCGGGCGATGTCGAAGCCGTCCCCGCCGGGGCCCAGGTCGATATCGGTCACCAGGGCGCAAAGGTCGTCGCGGCGCAGGAGAATGGCGACCGCGTCCAGGGCGCAGTGGGCTTCGGTGACTTCGTAGCCGGAGTCCCGCAGGGCCATGCAGTTCGCCAGGTTGATGATGTAATCATCCTCGACGTATAGTATATTTTGGCGTTCCATTGTGCGTATCCTTGTCGCCAATAAGATACGCGCAGGGCAAGATTTCGTTGCGAATTTGAGCAATAATATAAATATACTGAATCACATGGATCCGAATATTTCCATTATTGAATTGTTTATTGTGGAGGGTAATCGCAACACGCGCCGTGTTTTCTCGATTGGAATCGGAGCTGGTGGCGGCTGATGACCTCCGCTCACGACTTGACGAAGCCGGCTATTATACAATTTCCCAAGGTTGCTGATCAGCGCTGGAGGCCGGGTGCGATCGGAGTCAGCCTGTGAGACGGCGGTGACGCGCGCCTAACCCGCCGACTCGCAACAGGTATTCGACCCATGAGGCCTCTTCAATAGAGCAACATGCCAAGCCTGTTTTAATCAAGAAGAAGTCCTGTGCGAGCAATTCGCAACTCTGTCTGCGTTTCATAAATGACATAAACAGCAGGTGCGGCGCTTCTATAAGAAATCGCTGGCTCGTCAGCTTCGCGTCAGCGTCGTTTGTGTATCAGAGGCCTGTTTCCGGACGGTCAGGATCATGCGCCCCCGCCACCTTATCGCCATTGCCGCCGCCCTGCTGCTGTTTGCTGGCGGCCTCACCGGAATCATGGCCGCCGCCCAGAGCGGGGAAGGGCAGCAATTCGCCCAGCAGGGACGCGGCGACGGCGGAGGCCGGGGGCGTCGCGGCGGCGGAGGGGGAAACGGTGGCGGCCGAGGGCAGCCCGTGGTGCTTGATGCGGCCCAGCTCGCGGCGTTGAAGGCCCAGTATGTCGCGCCCAAGACCGTGCCTCACCCGGCCGACAACGCGCCTTCCGCCGCACGGCTGGCCTTGGGCCAGAGGCTGTTCTTCGATCCATCCATCTCCGCCACCGGCAAGCTGGCCTGCGCCTCCTGTCACGACGCCCGCCGTGGCTTCAGTGACGGGCTGGAGCGCAGCATCGGCGTCAAGGGCACGCCCCTGGCCCGCCATACCCAGACGGTGATCAACCTGGCCTGGTCGAAGATCTTCTTCTGGGACGGCCGCGCCTCCACGCTGGAGGAGCAGGCGGTCATGCCGATCAACACCGAGGATGAGATGGGCATGCCGCACGACCTGATGGTGGCCACCCTGCGTCTCGATCCGGCCTACCGCCGTCAGTTCGACGCGGCCTATCCGGGCGAAGGCCTGGGGGTCGCCACGGTGGGCAAGGCCCTGGCGGTGTTCGAGCGGTCGCTGGTCTTCACCAATTCGCCGTTCGACCGCTGGATCGCCGGCGACGAGAATGCCATTTCGGAAGAAGCCAAACAGGGCTTCATCCAGTTCAACACCCGTGGCGGCTGCTTCCAGTGCCACTCTGGCTGGAACTTCAGCGACGACGGCTTCAACGACATCGGCATTCCGACCGACGACCTGGGCCGTTTCGCCATCGCCCCGGGCAAGGGGACACGCCATGCCTTCAAGACGCCCAGCCTGCGCAACGTCGCCGAACGCGCGCCCTACATGCACACCGGCCAGTTCGCTTCCTTGCGCCAGGTGATCCGCCACTATGACGATTTCGAGCGGCGCGCGAGCCTGTCGCCGAAGATGCGCAACGTCCGCGTCGGGCGCGGCGCCAACATCATTGCCTTCCTGGAAACCCTGACCTCACCGACCCCGCCCGAGCTGATCCGGCTGCAGGAGGAATTGGACCGACGCCTGGGCCTGGCGCCCCGCGCCACCTTCAGCCGCGCGGTGCAGACCACTTCGCGCTGAACGCCTTGTTAAGCCTGTTCCGAAACGGGGCGGTAAGCCGACGCTGGTAGAGATCGCTCGAATCCGGCGGAGGTAAGTCAGGTGTTGAAGTCCGTCGGCGTGCGGAGCTTGAGGGCGATTGCTGCGGAGGCGTCGTCGGCGCGGGTGCTCGACCTGGCCTCCCTGGCTGTCGAGGCCCCGACCGATTCCGAATACCTCGAGCGTCCGATGTTCCTGCACCCGGTGCTCAACCGCACCATCATCCTCAAACACAATGTCGGCTCGACCGAGGAGGACCGGCTGGCGCCGCGGCGCCTGGGGTCCACCAAGGTCATCTTCCCGTTCGACCCCTACGACCTCGACCTCGGCGGCCAGTATCTGTTCGTCGACCAGCCGGAATTCATCCCGTCTCTGACCCGGCACCTCGACTACGGCGACCTGCCGCTGGACCGAGACTTGGCGGTGCTGCGGATGCTCGACAAGCTGCCGACGCTGGACCCGTTCCTGGTGCGCGGCATCCTAGCCCACCAGCGCCTCGATGTCGGCCGCTGCTACTATCGCCTGAGCGACCTCGACCGCGCCGACATGCTGACCTTCGTCACCGGCGAGATCCAGGCGCTGATCCAGCTGTGCTTCGGCGATCCCAAGCGCGGCGACGACCGCGCCGAACGTTTGTCGCAGCGCCTGCTGGGCGACGCCGACAGTCCCGAACTCGGCTTCCTGCGCGAGAGCCTGCGCATGGCGCCGGACGAGTTCTCCGAGGCCATGTTCACCTGGAAGGCCTTCCTCTACTACCGCTGGCGCGCCCAGGAGCTGAAGGTTCAAATCCGCGCCACCCTGCAGTCGTTCTCCCGCATCCGTTCGCGGCGCTTCGAGCGCGACGAGCTGCAGTTCGTCATGCGCTGCAAGGACCTGCTGCAACGCGCTGTCGCCGGTTGGATGGAAGATGTCGCCCTGCGCCTGAAGCGCTACGACAAGGCGTTCGACGCCCTGACCAATGTCGGCGACCCTGGCGCCTTCCGCCAGTTCCTGGCCCAGGGCTCTGGCCTCGACCTCGGCGAGCGCATCGGCCGGCTTGAACAGGTGGTCGGTTTCTGGAGCCAGCGCTTCGGGCTTGAGCGGATGAGCGCCATGTCGCCGGACGAAATCCTCGATGGCATGCGCGACCTGTTGCAGGGGCTGGCGATCTCGACGCTGACCCCGCCCGCCGACGCGGTAGCGCCGGAGCCTCAGGCTCAGCTGGCCGGCTGACGCCGCGCCGCCATCTTTTCGCGTCTTTTTCCCGTACAGTCGCCCCATGGTCTCCCGCCGCGGTCTGCTGAGCCGGTTAGGGCTGCTGGCGGTCGCCGGCGGTGGGCTGTGGCTGTTGCGCGAGACGGTGCTGATGCCGCCGCCGCGCCTGGCCTTCACCGACGGCGCGACCTGGAGCGGTTGGGCGCCGCTGGAGCCGCGTACCGCCATTCCCATCATCGACATGACCGTCAACGGCGCGCCGGTGCGCGCCCTGGTCGACAGCGGCGCCCAGCGCTCGGTGATCGACGAGGCCCTGGCCACGCGGCTGGGGCTGGAAGGCGGTTTCAGCATGCCGATGATCGCCGTGGGGGTCAGCGGCGGGGCGCGGGTCGGGCGCACGGTGAGGATCACCGCGGCCCTGGGCGACCTGGCGCTGAATGGCCTGACCGTAGCGGAGCTGGACCTCACGCCCTTGCACGGCGCCGGGGCGGGCGAGATCGGTCTGGTGCTGGGCCAGGACCTGTTGCGCGAACTGGTGCTCGACCTCGATCTGGCCGAGCGCCGCCTGGCGCTTCGCGCCGCGGGCGAAACCGTGGCCGGGGCGCGGCCGGTGCAGACCCGTCTCTCCGGCAAAGCGCTGCACGCGCCGGTGATCGTCGAGGGCGCGGCGATGGAGGCCCTGATCGATACCGGCTCGTCCGCCGTCCTGGCCCTGTCGTCGGAAGCCGCCAACACCGCCGGGCTGCTGGACGACGAACACCCGATCCGCTGGAACCAGAGCATCACCTTCGGCGGCGTCGGCCGGGGCCAGGAACTGACCGCCAAGACGATCATCTTCGCCGGCCGCACCTTTGAGCGGGCGCCGGTGCAGATTTACCCGACCTCTCGGGGCGGCATCATCCCGCCGGCCCTGCTGGGGGTGGGCGCCTTCGCCGGCGAGCGGGTGCTGCTCGACCTTCGCGCCGGGTCGCTGAGCCGCGTGCCATGATCGCGATCGACGACCCCGACGATCCGCGCGTCGCCGCCTTCCGCGACGTGAAGGAACGCGACCTGGCCGGGCGCTCGGGCGCCTTCGTGATCGAGGGCGAGGTGGTGCTGCGCATCGCCGCCCGCATTGGCCGTTTCCCGATCGACGCTGTGCTGCTGGCGGAAAAACGTGGCCCGGCCCTGGCCGATGTGATCGCCCTGCTGCCGCCGGAGACGCCGGTCTACCTGGCCGGCCAAGCGGTGATGGATGCCATCGCCGGCTTCCCGATCCATCGCGGCATCCTGGCGCTGGGCCGGCGAGGAGCGGCGGCGGCGGCGGATTTGGTTCTGACCACCCTGCCGCCGCGCGCCCTGGTGGTGGGGCTGTTCGGCATCGGCAATCACGACAACATGGGCGGGGTGTTCCGCAACGCCGCCGCCTTCGGCGCCGACGCGGTGCTGCTGGGACCCGACTGCTGCGATCCGCTGTACCGCAAGGCGATCCGCGTCTCGGTCGGGGCGGCCTTGACCGTGCCGTTCGGCTGGTTCGGCGCCGGTGACGATCCGCTCGCCGTGCTGGCGCGGCACGGGGTCGAAGCCCTGGCGCTCAGCCCGTCGGGGACTACGCCGCTGTCGCAGGTGGTCCGCCCGGCGCGGGCCGCCCTGCTGCTGGGCGCGGAGGGGCCGGGCCTGGACGCGGACATGCTGGCGCGGTCGGCGACGGTCAGTATTCCGATGAGCGGCGGCTTCGACAGCCTGAACCTGGCCACCACCAGCGGCGTGGCCCTCTACGCCCTGACCCGCTAGCCGCCGGGAACCCAAAGCACGTCGGCGCGGCCGCCGTCGTTTTCCAGCCGCGCCAGGGCGAACAACAGGTCGGACAGCCGGTTGATATAGGCCAGGGCGATGGGGTTGAGCGCTTCCCGCGCCTGCAGGGCGGTGAGCGAACGCTCGGCCCGCCGCGTCACCGTGCGCGCCAGGTGCAGGGGCGCGGCCGCGGGCGAGCCGCCCGGCAGGATGAAGGATTTCAGCGGATCGAGCATATCGGTGGCCGCGTCGATCCGGCTTTCCAGCCAGGCCACCCGCGACGGATCGATCTGCAGCCGTTCGCCCGGCGCGTCGAGGTCGGGCATGCAGACATCGGCGCCCAGGTCGAACAGGTCGTTCTGCACCCGCGCCAGGATGGCGTCGCTGGAGGCCGAGGCGCTGAGGCGCGCCACGCCGATGGCGGCGTTGGCCTCGTCGATGTCGCCCAGGGCGGCGAAGCGCAGGTCGGCCTTGGAGCGGCGCGAGCCTTCCCCTAAGCCGCTGGAGCCGTCGTCGCCGGTGCGGGTGTAGAGCTTGTTGAGCCTGACCATGGCGCTTCTTTACCCCGGTCCGCGCGCGGCGTCATTGCAATCGGCCGCGCCTGGTTGCAGGACAGGACCATGACCGGCGTCATCATCATCGGTGCGGGGCAGGCGGGGCTGCAGGCCGCCGCCTCGGCGCGCGACGAGGGCTATGCGGGCGCCATCACCCTGATCGGCGCCGAGACCGCGCCGCCCTATCAGCGTCCGCCGCTGTCGAAGGCCTACCTCAAGGGCGAGATGGACGATGAGGGGCTGGAGCTGCGCGGCGCCGACTTCTACGCTGAATCCAACATCGACCTGCGCACCGGGGTCCGGGCCGAGACGATCGACTGCGCGGCGCGGCGGGTGACCCTGTCGGGCGGCGAGATAGTTCCTTATGAAAAGCTGGTCCTGGCCATGGGGGCGGTGAACCGGCCGCTCAACATCGCCGGCGCCGACCTGGACGCGGTGATGTTCCTGCGCGGCCTGACCGACGCCCAGGCGATCAAGGCGGCGGTTTCCGGCGCCCGCCGCGCGGTGGTGATCGGCGCCGGGTTCATCGGCCTGGAGTTCGCGGCCGTCGCTGCCGGCAAGGGGCTGGATGTGACCGTGGTCGAGATGGCGCCCCGCGTCATGGGCCGGGCGCTCTCGGCGGCCATGTCCGACTTCTTCGCGCAGCAGCATCGGGCCATGGGCGTGACTCTACGGTTGGGGGCGGGCGTTCAGGCCATCGCCGGGGAGAACGGGCGCGCCACCGGCGTGGTGCTGACCAGCGGCGAGGAACTGCCCGCCGACCTGGTGCTGGTCGGGATCGGCGTCCTGCCGGACATCGCCCTGGCCGAGCATGCCGGCCTGGAAACCGCCGACGGGGTGGTGGTCAATGAGACCCTGCACACCAGCGACCCCGACATCTTCGCCATCGGCGACCTTTCTCTGCACCCGACCCGTTTCGCGCCGCGCCCGGTGCGGCTGGAGTCGGTGCAGAACGCCATCGACCAGGGCCGCGCGGTCGGGGCTACCCTGGCGGGGAAGCACACGTCCTACGACAAGGTCCCGTGGTTCTGGAGCGACCAGGGCCCGTTCAAGCTGCAGATGGCCGGGCTGAACATGGACTGCGATCAGGCCGTCCTGCGCGGCGATCCGGCCAGCGGGGCCTTCTCGGTGTTCTCGTTCCGCGGTGGGGTGCTGGCGGGTGTCGACAGCGTCAACAAGCCGGCCGACCACCTGGGGGCGCGCAAGATCCTGACCAACCGGGCCGCCATCACACCGCAGCAGGCGGCGGACGAGGCCTTCGACCTTCGGCGGGCGACCTAAGCGCCAGGCGTCTCCAGGGCGGGCTTGGCGGGCGGCTCTGGCGCGGCCGGATCGTCGGCCTCCGGGGCGGCGGCGACCAGCATCTTGTCCAGGGTGCCGTCGTTATCGATCAGGAAGTGCTTGGCCGAACCGCAGATATGCAGGAACGCGCCCCAGCCGAGAATCGTGGCCCCGGCCACATGCAGGAAGTGGGCGACGGTGAAGACGTCGACGTTGACATCGATCAGCGGCGGGATGGTGAACCAGTCGAATACCGCCAGCGGAAAGCCGCCCGACGAAGCCATCAGCGGCCCGCTGACCAGCATCAGCGCCAGGGCCAGGATCAGGCCGAAATGGGTGTATTTGCCGACGTAGAAGAAGAAGCCCCTCTGTTTGGGCAGGGGCGCGGGGTGGCCCTTGGCGAACCGCCACCAGATGCGGAACCACATGAACAGGTAGAAGATGAACGCCAGGCCGACATGCAGGCGCAGCTTGTCCTGATAGGCGCCGCCGTGGACGCTGGGAATGGAATTGCCGACGAACAGCATGGTCAGGACAAACGCCGCCGTCACCCAGTGCAGGACGATCGAGATCCAGCCGTAGCCGGTGCGGGTATCCTTCAAACGCATCCAAAACGCCCTTGAACCACGCGGCCGCACAGGCCTGCGTAAATCATACGTTGCTCACCGGGCCGTCCCTTGCCAGATCGCCGCCGCCGACGCCAGAACTGTTGCCCAGGAGCCTTGAGAGACAGGGCCTTAGCGCCCGCCGGACACGCGTGTTACAGCCTCACCGCCATGGACCGGCTTGTTTCCATCCAACATCTGCGCGGCGTGGCGATCCTCGGCGTGGTGGTGTTTCACGCCCTGCAGTGGGCGTGGATTCCGTTCGAGCCGGGCCAGGCGGGGGTGGAGCTGTTCTTCGCCGTCAGCGGCTTTGTGATGTGGCACACCACGGCGGGGGGCCAGACTCGGCCGGCCGCGTTCTGGGCCCGCCGCGCCGCCCGCGTCGTTCCGCTGTACTGGCTGGCGACCCTGACGGCCCTGAGCGTGGTGCTGATCTGGCCGGGCGCGATCCCGAACGTGGTTCCCGGCCTGTGGCATGTGCTGCTGTCGCTGGCCTTCATCCCGCACCCCGACCCCAACGGAAACCCGTTCCCCCTGCTCAACCCGGGCTGGACCCTGGTCTACGAAGCCTTTTTCTATCTGATATTCGGCGCCTGCCTGCTGGTTCCCGAGCGGCGCCGGGCGGGCGCGATCACCGCCATCATGGCCTGCGTCTTCCTGTTCGGCGCGGTGGTGGTGCAGCGGCTCTACTACTACGGCGCCAACGCCGAGATGCTGATCTTCGTTGCCGGGATATGGCTGGCCAAGGCCTGGCGGGCGAAGACCCTGCCCAGCCGGGGCACGGGGATGTTCATGATCGCCATCGGCTTCATCGTACTGGGGGTGCTGACCGCCCTGGTCTATCGCCCGCAACTGTGGCGACCGGTTTTGTTTGGCGTCCCGGCCGTGCTGATCATGTTGGGCTGGCTGGCCGTCGCCGCCGACAAAAAGGGCATTCCCGAACTGCCCTGGCTGAAGCGGATCGGCGATGCCTCCTATTCGATCTATCTGTTCCACACCCTGACCGCCCCGGCGGTGGCCAAGCTGTTCCTGCACCAGCCGTGGATTTTCGTACCCCTGGATGTGGCCGTGAGCCTGGGAACCGGCCTAGTCTGCCATGCGCTGGTGGAAAAGCCGCTGACTCGCTGGTCGCGGACACTGCTGGCCAGGCACGAGGCCCCGCGGCCGCAGACGGAGACGCGCTGACGTGACCGACAAGACAGATGGGCCGGTGCTGGTTCTGCTGGGTGGCGGCGGGGACCTCTCCCTGCGGATGCTGTTGCCGTCGCTCTACAACCTCGACGCCGACCGGCTGCTGCCGGGCGACCTGCGTGTCATCGCCGTGGCCCGGCATCCGATGGAGGGCGAGGCGGCCTTCGCCGCGCTGGTCCACGAGGCCCTGACCAGGCGGGCGAAGATCGACGAGGCGGTCTGGCGCCGCTTCGCCGCACGGCTCACCTATCTGGCCGCCGACATGACCACCGCGGAGGGCGCCGACGACCTGGCCAAGGCGGTGGGCGGCCACGAGCAGCTGGCGATTTTTTTCGCCGTCTCCCCCAGCCTGTTCGCCCCGATCTGCGCCGCCCTCGGGGAAGCCGGCCTGACCGGTCCCAAGACCCGGCTGGTGCTGGAAAAGCCGGTTGGCCGCGACCTGGAAAGCTCTCGCGCCATCAACGCCGCCGTGGCGTCGGTGGTCAGCGAGGATCAGACCTTCCGCATCGACCACTACCTCGGCAAGGAGACGGTGCAGAACCTGGCCGCGCTGCGCTTCGCCAATGTGCTGTTCGAGCCGCTGTGGACCAACCAGACCATCGACCACGTGCAGATCACGGTGGCCGAGACTGACGGGGTCGGCGACCGCTGGCCCTATTACGACGAGTACGGCGCCCTGCGCGACATGGTGCAGAACCACATGTTGCAACTCCTCTGCCTGGTGGCCATGGAGCCGCCCTCGGGGTTCGACCCCGACGCGGTGCGCAGCGAGAAGGTCAAGGTGCTGCGGTCGCTGCGCCCCTTCACCGCCGCCACCGCCGAAGCCAATTCGGTGCGCGGCCAGTACGGCGCCGGCGTTGTCGAGGGCAGGGCCGCCAAGGCCTATGCCGAGGAGGTCGGCCGAGCGACCGGCGCCGAGACCTTCGTGGCCTTAAAGACCCAGATCGATAACTGGCGCTGGGCCGGGGTGCCGTTCTTCCTGCGCACCGGCAAGCGCCTGCCCGAGCGGCGCACCACAATCGTCATCCAGTTCAAGTGCGTGCCCTATTCGATCTTCACTGGTCCAGCCCAGGATGATCTTACGGCGAACAGACTGGTGATCGACCTGCAGCCGGACGAGGACATCGAACTGCTGCTGATGAACAAGCGGCCCGACATGGCCGACGAGGGCATGCGCCTGCAGCCCCTGCCGCTGTCGCTCAGCCTGCAGCGGTCCTACGCCGGAGCCGGCGGGCGGCGGCGCATCGCCTATGAGCGGCTGCTGCTGGACGTGTTTCGGGGCGACCGCACCCTGTTCGTGCGCCGCGACGAGGTCGAGCAGGCCTGGACCTATGTCGACGGAGTGGCGCGCGCCTGGGACGAGGCGGGGGTCAAGCCGCAGCCCTATCTCGCCGGCGCCTGGGGGCCTGACACCGCCCAGGGGCTGATCGGCGCTGGCCGGCGCTGGCATGTCTGACCTGGAGGCCTATCCCAACCGCGAGGCGCTATACGACGCCGCCGCGCAGGCGCTGGGCCAAGCAGTCCACTACGGCCTGGTCGAACGGGGCAGGGCGTCCCTGGCCCTGGCCGGCGGAACGACGCCTGCGCCGGTGTACGAGCGGCTGTCCAAAATTACGATCGCCTGGAAAGAGGTCACCGTCCTGATGACCGACGAGCGCCAAGTGCCGCCCGATCATCTAGACAGCAACCAGCGCATGCTGCGCCAGACCCTGTGCCGCGGCCACGCCGCCGCCGCCGCGTTCGCCCCGCTGGAGGAGGCCCTGATCATGCGCTTCCATCCCTTCGACGGGGTGCTGCTGGGCATGGGCGAGGACGGGCACTTCGCTTCCCTGTTCCTCGGCAGCCCGGTGCTGGCGCGGGGGCTGGATCTGCAAGGCGACAGCTTTGTACTCGATGTGCCGGCCGGCGAACCGGCGCCGCCGCAACCGCGTTATAGCATGACACTGCACGCCCTCTCCGGGGCCGGCTCGGTGCTGTTGCTGGTCACCGGCGCCGCCAAGCGCGATACCCTGGAGCGGGCGCGAGCCGACCACCTGCCCGTCGCCGCCATGATCGACGCCCTACAACCCCGCATCCTTTGGGCCGAATGATATGAGCCTCCATCCCGTCGTCGCCCTGGTCACTAACGCCGTCGCCGAGCGCAGCCGCGACACGCGCGCCGCCTACCTGGCCAATCTGGAAAAGGCCCTGGCCGACGGGCCGGGCCGGGCCAAGCTGTCCTGCGCCAACTGGGCCCACGCCTTTGCCGGCCAGGCTGCCGCCGACAAGCTGCGGGCGATGGACCCCAAGGCCCCCAACATCGGCATCGTCACCGCCTACAACGACATGCTGTCGGCCCACCAGCCGCTGGGCGCCTATCCGGACATCATCAAGGCCGCGGCGCGCGAGGCGGGGGCCACGGCCCAGGTGGCCGGCGGCGTACCGGCCATGTGCGACGGCGTCACCCAGGGCCGGCCCGGCATGGAGCTCTCCCTGTTCTCGCGCGACGTGATCGCCATGGGCACCGGCGTGGCCCTGAGCCACGACGCCTTCGACGCCGCGCTGATGCTGGGGGTCTGCGACAAGATCGTGCCGGGGCTGATGATCGGCGGCCTGACCTTCAGCCACCTGCCGACCATCTTCGTCCCCGCCGGGCCGATGACGTCCGGCATGCCCAACGACGAGAAGGCGACGATCCGCGCCCTCTACGCGGAGGGAAAGGTCGGCCGCGAGGTGCTGCTGGCGGCGGAGACGGCGGCCTACCACGGGCCCGGCACCTGCACCTTCTACGGCACCGCCAATTCCAACCAGATGCTGATGGAGATGATGGGCCTGCACCTGCCGGGCGCCGCGTTCGTCCATCCGGGCACGCCGCTGCGCGAGGCCCTGACCCGCGCCGCCGCCGGCCGCGCCGCCGCCATCACCCACCATGGCAACGAATACATCCCGATCGGGCGCGTGTTCGACGAGAAGGCCCTGGTCAACGGTGTGGTCGGGCTGATGGCCACCGGCGGCTCCACCAACCACTGCCTGCACCTGGTGGCGGTGGCCAAGGCCGGCGGGCTGATCCTGACCCTGGAGGATCTGGACGCCCTGAGCCAGGCGACGCCGCTGATCGCGCGCGTCTATCCCAACGGCCTGGGCGACGTGAACCAGTTTCACGCCGCGGGCGGCATGGCCTTCGTCATCCGCGAACTGCTGAAAGCCGGCCTGGCGCACGAGGACGTCCTGACCGTCGCCGGACACGGCCTCTCCCGCTACGCCCAGGAGCCGGTGCTGGAGGATGGGAACCTGGCCTGGCGCGACGGGCCGGAGCAGTCGCTCGACCTGTCGATCCTGCGGCCGGTGTCCGACCCCTTCGATAGCGAGGGCGGCATCCGCGTCCTGAACGGCGGCCTGGGCCGTGCGGTCAGCAAAATCTCTGCGGTGGAGCTGCACGACCGTCTGGTGCACGCGCCGGCGGCGGTGTTCGACGATCAGGACAGCTTCCTCGCCGCCTTCAAGCGCGGCGATCTCGACCGCGACGTGGTGGTGATCGTCCGCTTCCAGGGACCGGCCGCCAACGGCATGCCGGAACTGCATGGCCTCACTCCGACTCTGTCGGTGCTGATGGGCCGGGGCTTCAAGGTGGCCCTGGTCACCGACGGACGTATGTCGGGCGCGTCCGGCAAGATCACCTCGGCCATCCATGTCACCCCGGAAGCGGCCAAGGGTGGGCTGCTGGCCTTCGTGCGCGACGGCGACGTCATCCGCGTCGACCCGGAGGCGGGCGTGCTGGAGATCGAGGTGGATCCGGCCGTGCTGATGGCCCGCGCCCCGGCGGCGAGACCGGCTGAGGCGAGCGGCTTTGGCCGCGAACTGTTCGGCTGGATGCGAGCGGGCGTCGGCGCGGCGGACACCGGTGCGTCTATCTTCTGATCTACTTGCGCGCGTTGGCCGTGTCGGGCAGCAGGCGCTCGTACAGCCGGCGGACCGCGCCGTAGCATTCGCAGGTCATGGCCTGCAGGCCTGCCCGGTCGAGGATGTCGACGATCCCGCGCCGATAGCGGATGAGCCCCTTGGCCTGGAGGGCGCCGGCGACGGCGGTGACGGTGGTGCGCTGCACCCCCAGCATGTCGGCCAGGAATTCCTGCGTCAGCCCGACCGTGTTCTCGTCGATGCGGTCGTGGCAGGTCAGCAGCCAGCGGCAGAACCGCGCCTCGACCGAGTGCAGGGCGTTGCAGGCGACCGACTGGATGGCGTGGCCGTACAGGGCGTCGGAATGACGATCGATCAGAGTGCGCAGGGCGGCGCTGCGGCCATAGGCTTCCTTCAGCGGCCCGGACGGCATGCGCGAGGCGTCTCCGGCCACCTGTATGATGGTGCGCGACAGCGACTGGCGCGGGGCGATCGCGGTGCCCAGGCCCAGGGCGCCTTCGCGGCCGACCGTCGCCGATTCGATCGCCGCCCCATTGTCCATCAGCGTCATCAGCGAGATGACGCAGTTGTTAGGGAAATAGACCGTCTCGATAAGGTCGCCGGGATCGTAGAGAAGCCGGCCCTTCTCCAGGGCGATATGGCTCAGATGCGGCGCCAGCCGAGCGAAGTCCTCTGGCGGAAGCGCGTTCAGTATACTGTTCCTCACCGGGCGTAGCGGTCCTGTCATGGAGAATCGAACGCCAGCCTAGGCGAGCAGGTTGCACGCTATAAGGGGAGATCAGGGGCCGCCGTCGCATAGCCGACACAAACAAGGGCTTGCCGGAACAAAATGGAAAATAGTCGGGGTCCTGCGTCGAGTTCTTAGAAAATCCCCGCGCTGCGCTATCTGTCGGATATCCGACGCTTCCTTTTCTGTTTTCAATCTGGCCGGAAAGCAAAGGCAATACGCACGCAAACATCGGGCAGGGCATGCGCCTGCGCCATCGGTTGCCATCGGCCCGCCCGTGAACCTAGATAGGGCTGCGCGCCGAACCGGATCGGCGCCCGCGTCATCATGAGAAGCGAGGCCCGCCATCCGCTGGTGGAGTGATCTAAAGCCCGCCGCCCTGGCCGTGGCGCCGAACCTGTCGGCACTGCTGAGCCTGGCCGTGGGGGCGATGCTGCTGACCTCGGGCGCGACGCCATCGGAGCCGGAGCGCTTTGTTCAGCTGGTGGCGATTGCTCCGCCGATCCTGATCGAGATCAGCCACTTCGTGTCGTCGATTCTGGGCCTGGTGCTGTTGCTGCTGGCGTTCGGCCTGCGCTCGCGGCTTGACCTAGCCTGGACCGGGGCCCTGGTCACCGCCCTGGCGGCGGCGGTGCTGGCGATCTTCAAGGGTTTCAACTGGGAGGAATCGGCAGCCCTGCTGACCTTCTGCCTGATCATCTCGCCGGTGCACCAGGCGTTCCCGCGCCGCTCGCGCCTCAGCTATATCCAGGTGACGCCGGGATGGTTGCTGTCGGCCGCCGCCGCCCTGGCCGGGGCCGCGGCGGTGGGCTGGTGGTCGTTCCGCCATGCCGACTACGCCAACCAGCCCTTCTGGCAGGCACTGGCCGACGACGATCTGGCCCGCGCCATCCGCTCCTCCGGCGGGGCGGCGATCCTGCTGCTGGCCTTCGGAGTCTGGCGGCTGCTGGCGACCCCCGCCACCCCGCCGGTGGTGACCGACCACGATCCGGACTTCGAGCGGGTGCGCGCCATCCTGGCCGCCGCCGAGATCGCCGAACCGTCGGCCAACCTGGCCCTGCTGGGCGACAAGCGTTTCCTGTTCTCGGCCTCGGGCGAGAGCCTGCTGATGTTTGGGGTGCGCGGGCGGTCCTGGATCGCCATGGGCTCGCCGGTCGGCCGGCGCGACGAGCAGCTCGAACTGCTGTGGCGTTTCCGCGAACTGGCCGACGCCCACGCCGCCCGCCCGGCGGTTTTCGGTTTCGGCCCCGACGCCTTGCCGGACATGGTCGAACTGGGCTTCGCCGTTCAGAAGACCGGGGAATCCGCCATCCTGCCCCTGGCCGACTTCTCCCTCACCGGGCGCAAGCGCGAGACCCTGCGCCGCAACTGGCGCAAGGCGGCCGAGGGCGGGGCAAGCTTCGAGGTGCTGCCCGTCGGCGCGGCGGCGGCGGCGATGGATGACCTGCGGGCCATCTCCGACGCCTGGCTGGCGGAGCACGCCGGCGGCGAGAAGAGCTTCTCCATGGGCGGGTTCCTGCCCGAATACCTGTTGGAGTTCCCAATCGCCCTAGTGCGGCACGAGGGCGCGATCGTCGCCTTCGCCAGCCTGTGGCCCTCGGCCAGCCGGGCGGTGTTCTCGATGGACCTGATGCGCTACGGCGCCGCCGCGCCCAAGAACATCATGGATTTCCTGTTCGTCGAGCTGCTGGAGTGGGGCAAGGCCGAGGGCTACCAGGCGTTCGAATTCGGCATGGCGCCGCTGGCGGGCCTGGACGACCGGCCGCTCGCGCCGGTGCTGTCGCGCCTGGGCAAGCTGATGTTCGAGCGCGGCGAGGACTTCTACAACTTCCAGGGCGTGCGCCGGTACAAGGACAAGTACGACCCGATCTGGCGTCCCCGCTATATCGGCGCCCCGAGCCGCTGGGGCATCCCGTTCCTGCTGGCGGACATCGGCCTGCTCTCGTCGGGCGGGATGCGCGGCCTGGCGAAACGCGCCAGGAAGGAGCCGCCGCCGCCCTCCTGGCCCCCGTCACCGCCGCCCGGTGGCCAGGTTGCCAACGTGGATGAGGGTCAGTAGCCCCAGGGTGGCGAAGGCGGCCATCAGCGGCCGCCAAGGGATCATGCGGGGCCCCTTGATCGGGTCGAACGGCTTGGCCCCCCGCCAGCCGCAGAACGCGGCGAGGATCAGACAAGCGGCGGCCAAGCTTGCAGAGGTCGTCATACCCATGGCGGACACCTGCGTCGAACCGCCGCTGGACGCAAGCGCACTCATCCACAGACATTCAGTCCGACCACTACATTTGGTGTTAACCTCGCGTTTACACCCCAGGAATCGGCGGTTAGCGTCGAAAACTACTTTGCCAGGAGAGCGATTCGGATGACGTCGGGGGCGCCTTGGAGCGTGAAGGGGATCAGCCCCCGAACGCGCGAGATCGCCAAGGACCTCGCCCGTCGCGAAGGCCTGACGCTCGGCGAACTGCTCAACCGCGTGCTGCAGGACGGCTCGGAAGCCGGGCCGGCGCCCACGCCCGCTTTCGAGCAGCCCGCCGCCGGCCCCAGCGTGCTGGAATCCCCCCGGTACGGCCACGACGCCCCGGCGCGGTTCGAGGCCGCCGGCCATCCCGCCGACGAGGTGGGCCGGGTCGCCAGCGCCCTGGAATCGCTCTCGGAGCGGATCGAGGCGGCCGAGCGCCGCTCGTCCAGCGCCATCTCCGGCATCGACCATTCGGTGCGCGGGGCCCTGCAGCGGCTGGAGCTGTCCGAGCGCGAGCACATCCAGGTCGCGGCGCGGTTCGAGGACCTGGCCGGCGAGATCAAGACCGAGCAGGTCCGCGCCGCCGAGCGTGTGCGCCGGCTGGAAGCCGAAGCCCAGGGCCCGCGTTCGGCCGAGGCGCTGCGGGCGCTGGAAGGCGCCTTGGGCAAGCTCGCCGGGCGGCTCTACGAGGACGAGGCCCGCACCCGCGAGGCCATCGCCGAATTGCAGGCCAAGGCGGCCCAGCCGCAGGAAACCATCGATCCCGAGGCCCTGGTCGAAGCGGTGGTCAACCGTATCGGCGAGCGGCTTGAGGCGGCGCAGGAGGCGACCAGCGGCGCCCTGCGCGACCTGGGCAGCAGTTTCACCGTGCTCGACCGGCGCCTGCGCGCGGTGGAGACGCAAGGCGGACCGGACCTTGAACAGCGCTTCGCCCGCCTGTCGGCCGAGCTGGCGCTGAAGATGGAGCAATCGCGCCTGGAGATGGCCGCCAAGCTGCGCGACGCGGCCGACGGCCGGTTCGACCGCATGGACGGCAAGCTGTCGGAGATGGCCGCCTATGTACAGGCGGCCGAGCACCGCTCCGCCCAGGCCATGGAGAAGATGGGACGCGAGGTGGTCGGCATGGCGGACTCGCTCAATCAGCGGATTCAGGGTTCGGAAAACCGCAGCGCCCAGGCTATCGAACAGGCTGGCGGCGAGATGAGCCGCATCGCCGCGGTGATGGAGCAACGGTTGGGGCGGGCCGACAACGTTCAGGCCCAGGCGCTGGAGAAGCTGGGGACGGAGATCGCCCGGATCACCGAACGCTTGGCCGAGCGCATCGCCAACGCCGAGCGCCGCAACGCCCTGGCCATCGACGACGTGGGCGAACAGGTGGCGCGGGTCACCGAACGCCTCAACCAGCGCCATGAGCGCGGCTCCGCCGACCTGGCGGAACGCATTCGCCTGAGCGAGGAACGCACTGCCAAGCTGCTCGACGAGGCGCGCGAGAAGATCGACAGCAGCCTTTCGCGCCGCTTCTCCGAGCCCACCCCAGCCCACGCGCCGCCGCTGGCGCCGTCGCCGCTGAGCATGGCCCCCGCGCACGAGCCGGAAGCCAAGGCCGCCTCGCCGTTCACCGCCATGGCGGCGATGTTCAATAAGCCCGCCGAGGAGGTCCCGCCTTCGCCGCCGCCGGAGATCGAGCCCGAACCCTTCGGCGCCGCCGCCTTCCCCTCGGCCCCGCCGGGCGAGCCGCGGTTCGACCCGGAAGATTTCGAAGCCGCCGACGGCTTTGAGGCGATCGACGAATTCGAGGCCGACGAGGCGGCCCAGCCGGACGCCTACGACGCCGCCAACCCGTTCGGCGCCGACCTGGGGCCCGCGCCCGCGGGCCTGGAGCAGGTGCGCACCCTCTCCACCCGCGACGTGATCGAGCAGGGGCGCGCCGCCGCCCGTGCCGCCGCCCAGGGCGATCCGCGCAACCGCAAGGCCCGGGCCGAGACTTCCGCCGACAACGAGCCGCGCAAGGGCTCGCTGTTCACCGGCTTTGGCGGCAAGCCCAAGAAGCGGGCCGGGTCGACCCTGCAGACAATGCTGATCTTCTCCGGCCTGGCGGCGGCGGTCGGCGCGGGGCTGGCGGCCTATTACCTCGGCGTGGCCGAACCCACCGGGACCCCGTCGCCGCGCGTGCTCGAAGCCCGCAACGCTCAGGCCGGCGCCGCCGAGGTGCAGCTCACCGAGAACGGAACCACCCCGGTCCTGCCGGACGCCCGCGCCGCCATGGCCGTGACGCCCCTTCCGACGGAAGGCGGGCCCGCGCCCCTGGCCGTTCCGGGCGAGGACCCGGCTGCGCTCTACACAGACGCGGTGCGGCGCATCGAGGCCAAGGACAACACCGGCATCGAAATGCTGCGCCGCGCGGCCAACCAGGGGCACGCCGCCGCCCAGTTCTACCTGGCCAAGCTGTACGAGAACGGCGAGGGGGGCTTGAAGAAGGATGCGCTCGAGGCCCGGCGCTGGACCGAGCGCGCCGCCCAGCTGGGCGACCGCAAGGCGATGCACAACCTCGGCCTTTACTATTTCGAAGGCTCGGGCGGGGCGAAGAACTCCACCACCGCCGCCCAGTGGTTCCGCCGCGCGGCGGACCTGGGGCTGGTCGACAGCCAGTACAACCTGGCCCGCCTGTACGAGGAGGGGCTGGGCGTGACCGAGAACGACGCCGAGGCCTACAAGTGGTACCTGATCGCCGCCAAGAACGGCGATTCCGAGAGCCAGAAGAGCGCCGTCCGGATCAAGAGCCAGCTGACCGCCGAGGCCCAAGGCGCGTCGGAGCGCTCGGCCAATGGTTTCAAGCCGACCGCCCCCAACCCCTCGCTGGCCGCCGCCCCGGCCGCGGCCGGCGGCGCCGCCGGGGTGCGCACCGCCCAGCGGGCGCTGTCGAAACTGGGCTATTACCAGGGGCCGCAGGATGGGGCCGCCTCGCCAGCCCTGAAGCTGGCTATCGCCGCCTACCAGCGCGACCAGGGAGTCGCCAGCACCGGAAACCTGGACGCCGACGTGCTGTCGCGGCTGCAGACCTTCGCCCGCTGATCTCGGCCCGCGATCCCTTCGCAGCCAAGGTGTTGCGGCCTGTCCGGTCCCCCGATTTGGGCTGTTAAATCATCTCAAAGCGTTCAAAACGCTGGATTTACCATGAAGTTTTTGTAATCGTCCCTCTCCTGGCGGAGCAGCTTGGCTGCTCGACGGGGCGAAAAGACCATGGCGACACAGGTGTTCAGCCTCGAGGAACAATGCGCCCCGCAGGCGCCGCCCGCGGTATGGGCCTTGAGTCTCCTTTGCATCCTGCCCTTCGTCGTCGCCTCGGCGATCTTCTGCTACGGCCCCGGCCATCTCTCCGGCCAAGCCCTCACCGTGCTGTTCGCCTATTCCACCGCCATGCTCGGCTACATGGGCGGCATCCGCGCCGGGATCGAGGTGGAGCGCGCCAACCCCCGCTTCCTGCACCTGGCCATCTCCGTGGTCGGGCCGATGATCGGCTTTGGCCTGCTGTTGGCCGGCGGCCGCCTGCCCGCCGACTGGCGCCTGGCCGGCTTCATCGCCGCCATCGTGTTCCAGTGGCTGTGGGACGTCTCCCATCACGACGGCCCCGCCTGGCGTCCGCGCCTGCGCACCTTCGTCACCCTGGGCGCCGGCATCCCGCTGGCCTTCGCCCTCGAGCAAGCCCTGCACCTCTAGTCGCCCCGCAGCGACCCCCAGCCGATCGCGTGCACCCGGTCGCGGCCCAGCGCCGCCGCTAAGGGCAGGCCGCTTCCGAACAGCGGCGCGAACGCCTCGTCCTTCACATTCAGCCCGCCCGCATAAGCGCCGAACGCCGGCAAGACGATGCGCAAGCCGTCGGTGACGAAACAGCGCCGCCGCACACTGCCGCCGCGGGCGCTCACCTTGGCGCAGGGATGCAGGTGGCCGGCGGCTTCCCCCGGCTGATGGCCGGGCAGGGGCTCGTGGCGCAGGATGAGCCCGCCGAGTTCCAGTTCGTCCGCGGTCTCCCCGGCCAGGCTGAATTCGGCGGCGACGTCGTGGTTGCCGGCGATCCACACCAGAGTGCGTCCCACGGCGAGCTGTGCGATACGCGCGGTGGCCGCCTCGCCTAAGCGGTTCTCGCCATCGTCGTCGTGAAAGCTGTCGCCCAGACAGACGATCATCTTCGGCGACAGGATGGAAACCTCAGCCTCCAGGCGGTTGAGAGTCTCGGCGGTATCGTAAGGCGGCAGCATCTGGCCGCGCTGGGCGAACCAACTGCCCTTCTCGAAATGCAGGTCGGCGACGACCAGCGCGCCCTGCGCCTCCAGCCACAGGGCGCCGGATGCGCGCAGCACCGCCGGGGCGTTGGCGATGCGGACGGACAAGCCGCCGCAATGGCTCTGGGCGAAGGAGGGGATCGCGTTCATCCCATGGCCTGCGCGATCAGGGCTTCCTCGGAAAGCTTGGCCGACGCCTCGGCCAGCATCATGTCCTGCGCCGAGCCGGGCACGCGCTCACGGCCGATCTCCAGCATCGACGGCACGGCGAAGGGGGAAACATGGTCCAGGACGGAATGGCGGATACGGCCATGGATGCGCGACAGCAAATCACCCAGCCGTGACAGGTCGAGCAGGCCCGCCGACGCATCGGTGCGGGCGCAGTGCAGCAGTAGGTGGTCGGGTTGGTGGCGGCGCAGCACGTCGTAGATCAGGTCGGTGGAAAAGGTCACCTGCCGCCCGCTCTTGCTCGGGTCGCCCGGGAAGCGGCGTTCGATCAGGCCGCTGATCAGCGCCGCGCCCTTGAAGGAGCGCTTCATCATGAAACTTTCGTCGAGCCAGGATTCCAGATCGTCGCCCAGCATGTCCTGCGCGAACAGATCGTCCCAGTCGAGCGCCTCCATGGAATTGAGCGACCAGATGTTGACCCCGTAGTCGTTAGCGACGAATCCCAGCGGCCCGACACCGGCGCGGTCCAGCCGGCGCGTCAGCAGCATGGCCAAAGTCGTGTGCGCTATGCGGCCCTCGAACGGGTAGCAGACCAGGTGGAAGCGGTTTCCGTGCGGGAATGTCTCCAGCAGCA
>CANJOB010000023.1 GCA_947475655.1 Caulobacterales bacterium
AGCCCCTCGGTGAAGCCGCCGAACATGGCCAGCGTCCGGGCGATGTCGGCGTTCGAATCGACGCCGAACTTCTGCATGAAGTCGTGTTTGTCCCGCATGGCCTGGTATTCCATGAAGGCGCCGAACTCGCTCTCCGGCATGCCGATGGTTTCCAGCAGCAGGGCGTAGGCGGCGATGTGGATCGTCTCCATATTGCCGAAGGACGACAGCATCATCTTCACTTCGGTCGGTTTGAACACCCGGCCGTAGCGCTCCATGTAGTTATCGGCGACCTCGATATCGCTCTGGGTGAAGAAGCGGAAAATCTGGGTGAGCAGGTTGCGCTCGCCATCGGTCAGCTTGACCGCCCAGTCCTTGCAGTCCTCGCCCAGCGGCACCTCTTCGGGCATCCAGTGGACCTGCTGCTGCTTCTTCCACATGTCGAACGCCCATGGGTAGCGGAACGGCTTGTAGGCGCTCGAGGGGGTGAGCAGGCCGGGCAGGGCGCGGACAGGGGCGATCAAAGTCATCAGGCAGGCCCTAAAATTCAGCGGGATTCGAGCCTGAATCGTGGGCTCGAAAGCGTTAACGCCGATTAAAGGTGCACCACATTTGGTGGTCTGAATAGGGGTCAGCTAGCTAGATGTTGTGGATCACAAGGTCGCGGGCTGTGCAGAGCGGCGGCTAGAACGGGCTCTTGAAGTCGGCGAAGCGCTGGGCCGCGATGTCCTTGGCCGACAGCTGAGCCTCACTGGCGCCGATGCCCCAGTCGATCCCCAAGTCAGGGTCGTTCCACAGCACCCCGCCGTCGCAGTCGGGGGCGTAGACGTCGCTGACCTTGTACTGGACCACGGTATCGGGGACGCGGGTGACATAGCCGTGCAGGAAGCCGGCGGGGACGTAGATCTGCACCCCTTCCTCCGCGTCCAGTTCGGCGCTGACGTGGCGGCCGTAGGTGGGCGATCCCTTGCGGGCGTCCACCGCCACGTCGAGGATCTTGCCTTTGGAGACCGAGACCAGCTTGGCCTGGGCGTGCGGGGGGGCCTGGAAATGCAGGCCGCGCAGGGTGCCGGCGGCGGCCGAGAAGGCCATGTTGTCCTGCACGAACGGGTGGGTGAAGCCGTGCTCGGCCAGGACCGAGGCCTTGAAGGTCTCGGAAAACCAGCCGCGGTGGTCGCCGCGCCGCACCGGCGTGATCAGGAAGACATCGGGGATTTCGAGCCGGCGGATTTCCATGCCGCGCCGCTTACACGCTTACAGCGCCCGGCGGAAGGTCAGGTTGTAGCGCAGCGGCCCGGTCAGCGGATGCTCGCCGTCCATCAGGGTGTCGATCCCGTGGAAGGCCAGGCGCGAAGGGCCACCCCAGACCACGACATCGCCATGCAGCAGCGGCAACCGGCGCACCGGCGCGCCGCGAGTCAGTCCGCCCCACAGAAACCTGGCCGGCAGGCCCAGCGACACCGAGACGATCGGCGCGCCCATGTCGTTCTCGTCCCGGTCCTGGTGCAGGGTCAGCCTCGATCCGGGAACGTAGCGGTTGATCAGGCAGGCGTCGGGCGTGAACCCGGCGAACCCCGCGGCGGCGGCGGCGCGCTCAGCCAGGTCGCTGAACAGCGGCGGCATCGGCGGCCAGGGCAGGCCGCTGTCGGGATCGGCGGCCTGATAGCGGTAGCCGCGCGCGTCGCTGACCCAGCCGGCCGGGCCGCAGTTGGTCATGGCCACCGACATGCGGCGGCCGCCCGGGGTGATCAGGTGGCGGAACGGGGCGGCGGCCTCGACGGCGGCGATGGCCGCCAGCAGGTCCGGACCCTGCGCGGCGGCGAAACCTTTGAGCACCACGGCGCCGGGGTCGAGGACGATGTCGCCGCCCTCGTCGAACAGGCCGATCTGGCGCGGGTCGCTCATGGAGACCAGATAGGCGCCCGCGCGCCCTACAGCCAGTCCAGCAGGCCGCGCTTGCACATCCAGATCAGGCCCAACTGCATCGCCGCGCGGCGGGGCGGCGGGGTTTTGGCGAGAACCTCGCCGACGGTTCCAACCTTGCCCTGACCGATCAGGGCGAAGGCCTGCAGGCATTCGTCCAGGGTGGCGCGATAGCCGCTGTAGGCCCGGTCCAGTTCCAGGGTCTGGGTGCGCCGCAAGGCGTCGGCGGTCGCCCCGTCGGCCAGGCGCAGCACGGTGTCGTCGTCGAGGACATCGGTGGCGAAACCGGAAAAATCGCGAAACGGGTCGCCTCGGGCCGGGTTGAGCCCGCCGGCCGGCGCCGCTGGCGCCGCCGCCCGCACGGCGGCCAGCTCATCGACCAGGGCGTCATAGCCGGCGGCCACCACCGGCCAGTCGAACATGGCCGCCACCCGCGCCCGCCCGGCCTCGCCCATGCGCTTGCGAAGCTCCGGCGAGGCGATCAGGTCGCTCAGGGCCTGTGCGGCGCGGCCAACGTGGACGGCGGTGTGCTGGGCCACGGCCCCGGCGTAGGTCTGGTAGGACTCGATCAGCAGGTTGTGCGGCGCCGCCATCCGCACGCCGATCCCGTCGGCCGGGCCGCCCAGGGTCGGGATCAGGAACCCTTCCTCGCCGTCGCGCACCGTGTAGCGGTAGCCGTCCCAGTCGCTGACCACCGCCGGCAGGCCCGCCGCCATGGCCTCCACCGGGGTGATGCCGAAGGTCTCCTGGATGTTGTCGACCAGGGAGATGAAGATGTCGGCGGCGGCCCACAGTTCGCCCACGCCCTGCGCGTCGTTGCCGTTGAAGATCTCGACCTGGACCGAGGGGGCGTAAGCCTGGGCCACGGCGGCGTACTGTTTCTCGTTGGCCTCGGGGCTGGGGAACCAGCCGGCCTGGACAAAGCACACCTTGGCCCCCGTTTTCGTGGCGGCCAGCTGCGCCGCCTGCAGCATCGCCTGCGGAAAGGCCTTCTCGAAGAAGGACAGCCGCCCGACCCACAGCACCAGGATATCGTCGTCGCCAAGGCCGAACTTGGCGCGCCGCGCCGCGCGGACCGCCGGCCGGTCGGCAAGCTGCGCGAACCGCGCGCCATCGACGCCGAGGGGAATGAGCGGCAGGCGCGGCCGCACGATCTTGCCGCCGCCGAAACGCGCGCCGAGGTAATCGCCGAATTCGTCGAACATCCGGGTCAGGGCGTCCTGCACCGAGGGCGAGGTGCAGATCAGGGCGTCCCACGGCTGCAGCGGCGATATGGCGTGCAGGGCGATCTCGCCCCGCACCACCGGCGGGGCCAGGGTATGCACCAGGCCAATCAGGCTGTAGCCGGCGTCGCCCACCGCGCGGCGCCGCAGCCAGGCGAGATCCTGCAAGCGCGGCAGGCCGCGCAGCACCGCGCCCGCCTTGGCCGCCAAGTCCTGGTTCAGCACATGACCGCCGACGATACGGCTGGCGCCAGGGCGGTCGGCGTCGAACGCGGCGGTCAGCTGAGCGTCGTCCGACTGGCCGTGGCCAAGCACATAGAGCGGATCGTAGCCGCCGTACCGGGCCAGGGCCCGGTAGAGCTGCAGGTTGGCGACATCCTTGCCGAACGGGTTCTCGCCGATCCCGACATTGCCCGCCGGATTGTAGATGGCGAGGCGCTTGGCCATCGCTCTACGCGGGCGCGCCGACAGGCATGGCCATCAGCTCGTCCAGGTCCTCGATCGGACGCACCTTGGAGACCAGGCCGGAATCGAACCGCACCACCTTGTTGCAGTAGTAGCGGACCAGCTGAACGTCGTGCGATGCCAGCACCAGAATCCGGGCCCGCTCCACCAGGTCGAGCAGGCGCTCGTGCGCCGCCTTGCGGAACTTGGTGTCGCCGACCGCGATCCATTCGTCGAGCAGCAGCACGTCGGCGTCGACCGAGGTGGCCACGGCGAAGGCCAGGCGGGCCTGCATCCCGGCCGAATAAGTCTTCAGCGGCATGGCCAGGAAGCCGCCCAGGTCGGTGAAGGCGGCGATGTCCTCCATCTTCTCGTCGATCTCGCGCCGGGTCAGGCCGGCGATCAAGCCGCGCAGGCGGATGTTGTCGTAGCCGGTGGCCGAGGGGTCGATGCCGAGGCTGAGGTCGAGCAGGGCGGCGACGCGGCCGGAAACCTCGATCGTGCCCTCGTCCGGCTCGTAGGCGCCCGCCAGGGTGCGCAGGAAGGTGGTCTTGCCCGAGCCGTTGTGGCCCATCAGCGCCAGCCGGTCGCCGGGCTTGAGCTTCATATTGACGTTGGAGAGGGCGGTGACCACCGGCGCCTGGCCGGCGGCCTTGCCGATCTTGCCGCCGACGGAGATGCGCGCCAGGTGCTTTTTCAGCGACCGGTTGTCCGCCCCATAGACGGGGAAGCGCATGGTCAGGTTCTTGATGGTCACTGATGCCATGACGCGCCTTACAGGTAGTGCACGATGCGGCGGCGGGTGCCGGTGAAGACGGCGAAGGTCAGCAGCCAGCCCAGCACCGCCATCGTGGCCAGCAAGGGCCAGGTCTTGGGGTTCATCGGCTCGTCCAGCAGCGGCCCGCGCACCGCGTCGAACATGTAATAGAACGGGTTCACTTCCAGCAGCACATGGCGGGCGCCGACCTGCTCCGGCTTCCAGAAGACCGGGGTCATGAACATGGCGAACTGCATGCCGGCGGCGACGATCTGCGGCACGTCACGGAAACGGGCCGAGATGATGCCGGCCAGGGTGCCGACCCAGGCGATGTTGATCAGCACCACCAGCAGTGCGGCCAGGGACAGCAGGGCGCCGGGCAAGGTGGTCTGCCGGTCCCAGATCAGCACCGCGACGATGATGATCAGGTGGTGGCCCATGTTGATCAGGGCCCGGATCATCAGCCGCATCGGGAAAATGAACATCGGCAGAGCCGTCTGGCGCAGGATGCCGCCGGCGGCGACGAAGGTGTCGCAGCCCTCGTTGATGACGCTGCTGATCGTGCCCCACAGCACGATGGAGACGGCGACGAAGGGCAGGAAGTCGTCGAGCGGGAACTTGAACAGCCGGGCGTAGAGCACGCCGATACCCAGCACCATCGCGCCCATGGAAATGGTGATCCAGAACGGCCCCAGCACCGAGCCGCGGTAGCGGGCCAGGACATCGTGCCAGGCCAGCTGGGCCGCCAGGTTGACCCGGCGGCAGGCGCCGACGAAATCGGCCACGGCCATGCCCGCCTCGAACTTCAGGCCATGGCGGCCTGTCCTGAGCAGGTGTTGCGGCGTCGACATCGGGTCCCCTGACTTGCGGACGGGGTATCACCCGCCCCCAGGCGGCGCAAGGATCGCAGCCCGCTAGGCCGGGGCGGAAAACGGCTTTAGAAACGCCGGATGGTTGGGCAGCCCAAACCCTTGAAGCGCGGCGCCGTGATCTTCGACCGCGACGGCGTGCTGAATGAGGACACCGGCTACGCCTACCGGCCCGACCAGATCGTCTGGATCGCCGGCGCCAAGGCGGCGGTCAAGGCGGTCAACGCCGCTGGCCTGTACGCCTTTGTCGCCACCAACCAGTCCGGCGTGGCGCGGGGCATGTTCGGGGAGCGTGACGTGCAGAATCTGCACGCCTGGATGAACCGCGAACTGGCAGCCGCGGGAGCCCATATCGACGCCTTCGCCTATTCGCCCTACCACCCGCAGGCACAGGTCGAGGCCTACCGCCGGGAGACTCTTTGCCGCAAGCCGGGGCCCGACATGCTGTTGCGGCTGATGGCCGACCACGGCGTCGATCCCGCCCGCGCCGTGATGGTCGGCGACAAGGACCGCGACATCCAGGCGGCCAGGGCGGCGGGAATCGAGGGCGTGCTGTTCGAAGGCGGCGACCTGGCGGCCTTCCTCAACCCCGTGATCGCGCGGCTGGTCCGCTAAATCCCCAGTCCGCGCAGCTGGCGCCAGACGTCGGGATAGTAGTCGGTGACATAGTGGAAGGGGCTGAGGCCCCAGACGTGGCCTTCGTCGGCCCGCTGCGCGTCATCAGCAGCCTGCACCACCCGCGCGCGCGGGATCGCCTCGACGAACAGGTCGCGGTAGCGGCGCAGCAGGGCGTTGTGCGCCGGCAGGGAGGCCGGATGGTCCTCCCAGATATGCAGGTCGTCACTGAACGAGCCCTGGCCGCCCTGGCCGTCGCGATAGTCCCGGGCCCACTGGGCGTGGTGCAGGATCACCGCCGTACCGGCCAGCGGCGGCGTGTTCAGCAGGGCGGCGATCCGGGCCAGGGCGCCCTGCCACAGCCGGTCGGCCTCGTCCGACAGGCGCGGGATCACGCGCGGGCTCTCCAGCCCCGGCCCGCCGATCAGCCCCAGGCGGTCCAGCTCCCAGCTGTGGGTGAGGATGGCGCCGTCCTGCTCGAGCAGGTCGAAACGCTCGTCGATGAAGTCGAACACCAGGTGGGTGGGACGATGCTCCGCCAGGGCGGCGAGCGCGGTCTTTTCCAGGTCGGCGGCGACCATGCGCAGGGAATGGCGGCCCAGGCCTTCGGGTGGATCGGCCGGCATGACCGGCCCAGCGACGGGCGTGGAGACCAGGCTCGGCAGGCTGGTGCGCGAGACATAGAGCACGTCGTCGAGCGGAATGTCGCACTCGCGCCAGATGTCGCGGGTGATGCAGCTGCCGATGATGGCGGTGCGGGACATGGGCCGTTCATGCCCGCCCGCCCGCGCCGGCGCAACGGCTAGAGTTTGAGTTCGAACTGCCGCTCCAGCACGATCCGCCCCTCGCGGCGCACAGTGTAGTGGGCGCGATAGACGCCAGGCGGCCAGCCCCCCGGCGGGACGCGCGTGCGGCCGACGAAGGTGAGTCGCTGGGCCTGGTCGCGCGGCAGGGGTGAGGGCAGGGTGTCCGCCATGGCGGCTCCGTCGGGACCGCGCAGGCTGAGCAACGGCGTGTCGCCCGCCTTCAGGCCCAGCGCGCGCACATAGGCGACCAGGGCGGTGTTGCGCGTAGGCGCTGTGATATTGCCGGCGTCGACCCCCGCCATGTCGAGTGCGGCGCTGGCGAAGCCGGCGCCGAGGACTTCGCGAGGCCTGTATTCGAGCTTCGCGGCGGCCGCCGGCGACCACAGGCTGCGCCCGCCACTACAGGCGCCGGCGGCGGCGCCGTAGGCGAAGGGGTCGATCACGGTATTGCCGCGCCAGGCCATGAAGTGCAGATGCGGAAACTCGGTATTGCCGGTCAGCCCGACCAGGCCGATCGGGTCGCCAGCCTTCACCACGTCGCCGGCCTTCACCCGCACCGAGCCCTTACGCATGTGGCAGTACTGGGTCGCCCAACCGTTGGCGTGATCGATGATGGCGACGTTGCCGCAGTCCTGGTTGCCCGTGCCGCCGACACGGTCGCGGATGCTGAGATCCTCCATCCCGTCGCGGATCACCCGGACCTTGCCCGGCGCGGCGGCGAGCACGGCCACGCCCGCCCGCATGGCGGGATAGTTGAGGATGCGGATATCGACGCCCTTATGCGCGTCGTAGCTGCGCGAGCCGCAGCGGTAGTCCTTCGCGCCCGGGCCGGCGTCGTTGTCCATGTAGCTCGGCACCGCGCAGGTGCGCCCGGGTTCACAGGCGATCGGCAAGGAGAACACCGGGGCGCCGTCCTGGGCCAGGGCGCCGGAACCGGAAAGGCCGGCCGCCAGGACCAGCAGGGGAAGAAGCCGCATCGTCATGGCGCCATCATGCGCCTGATTGCGGCCCGGCCAAGGCGCCTGCGCGTCCGGGGTGACGCAACACGGCTTCCTGGCTATGAGGAAGGATGGCCGCGGCGTGGTGCGAGAAGTGGAAGTCTAGACATGACGGACAGCGGTTCCCCCGCCTTTGGTTTCTTCGCCCAGGCCGACGCCTATAGCACCGCCGGCAAGATCATGGGGCGGCAGGCGGCGGGCGAAGGCTTCCTGCGCGGCATGGGCCGGACCTGGCGGGACGGGCGGTTCGAGGTGGCGACGATGGACGCCTTCAAGCGCCAGCCCCTGGTCGACGCCCTGGCCAGCGCCGGCTTCCAGGGCCAGATCCGCTGGAGCAGCGCCCCGGACTTCGTCGGCGCGCGCGCCGTGGGGGCGATGTATTTTCCGGCGCCGCTGAACACCGACCTGGCCCGCTACCGCAACCGGCTTTCCCCGGCCGCCTTCAGCCTGTTCGGCGTCACCCACACCCTTTCCACCGACCGCGCCCTCGATGCGATCAGCACCCTGGCCATGAGCCCATTCAAGCCGTGGGACGCGCTGATCTGCACCTCCAAGGCGGCTTATCGGCTGGTCGACACATTGCTGACGGAGGTGCGCGAGGAATGGCGCGTCACCGCCGGGGTGCAGCGGTTCGACAAGATTCAGCTGCCGGTCATCCCCCTGGGGGTGAACTGCGACCAGTTCGCCCCCTCGGAGACGTTGCGGGCGCAGGCGCGCGCCGCGCTCGGCCTGGCGGACGACGAGGTGGCGGTGTTGTTCGCCGGCCGGCTGTCCTTCCATGCCAAGGCCAATCCGGCGGCTTTGTACAGCGCCCTGCAAGCGGTGGCGGGCGACGCCAAGCTGGTCAGCATCGAGGCAGGGGTGTTCCCCAACGACCACGTCCGGGCCAGTTTCGCCGCCGCCCAGGCCGCTCTGGCGCCCGATGTGCGCTTCATCACCATCGACGGCGAAGACCGCGACGCCTATGCCGCCGCCTGGCGCGCGGCGGATATTTTCACCAGTCTTTCCGACAACATACAGGAAACCTTCGGCCTGACGCCGGTCGAGGCCATGGCCGCCGGCTTGCCCGTGCTGGCGACAGACTGGAACGGCTATCGCGACAATGTCCGCCACGGCCAGGACGGCCTGCTGATCCCCACCCTGATGGCGCCGCCGGGAGCAGGCGAGGATCTGGGCCTGGCGGTCACCTTGGGGACAATGTCCTACGACCGTCTGATCGGGGGGGTGTCGCTGGCGGTCACGGTGGACGCGCGCGCTCTGGAAGCGGGTTTGCGGGCCATGGCGACCGACCCGGCGTTGCGGGCGAGGATGGGCGCGTCCGGCCGCCAACACGCCCTGCGCGCCTTCGACTGGCCCATGGTGCTGCGGCGGTACGACGAACTGGCCGGTGAGCTGGCGATGATCCGCCGCACCGGCGTATCGCAGCCGGCGCAGCCCTGGATTCAGCGGTCCGATCCGTTCGCGCGGTTCGATGGGTTCGCCACCCGCAACATGGGCGAGCAGGATCTCGTTTCGCTGCGGCCGGACGCCCAGGCGCGGTTCGCCGTGCTGGTCCGGCTGGGGATCGCCAACTATGCCTTCCACGACGTGACCCTGCCGCGCGACCTGATCGCCAAGTTGCTGCAGACCTTGGCGCACGGGAAGGAGCCGCTCACGGTCAAGGCCCTGCTGGCCAAGGTCGGCGGCATGATCCCCGCGCACCTGCGGGCGCTCAGCTGGCTGGCGAAGTTCGATCTGGTGGAGATCTCCCCGCAGTGAAAATTCTATTCATCCACCAGAATTTTCCCGGACAATACAAACACCTGGCGCCCAAGCTGGCGGAGCTCGGTCACAGGGTGAAGGCGCTGTGCATCAGTGAGTTCCGCCACGCCATGCCCGGGGTCGACGTGATCCGCTATCCGGTGAAGCGCGGCACGACGCCCAATATCCATCCGTGGGCGTCCGACTTCGAAACCAAGATCATCCGCGGCGAAGCCTGCGCCCGCGCCATGCGCGCCTTGAAGGACAAGGGCTTCGAGCCGGACATTGTCCTGGCCCACCCCGGCTGGGGCGAGGCGATGTTCGTGAAGGATATCTTCCCCGATACCAAGCTGCTGTCGTTCATCGAATACTACTACCGCGCCCGCGGGCAGGACGTCGGTTTCGACACCGAGTTCGAGAAGCGCAAGTTCGAGGACGACGCGCGCACCCGGGGCAAGAACGCCAACAGCCTGCTGGCGCTGGACCTGATGGACTGGGGCGTTTCGCCAACCCGGTGGCAGCGGGACACCAATCCGGAGGTGTTTCGCGGTAAGATCAGTGTGATCCACGACGGCGTTGATACCGACGCCCTGCGGCCCGACCCGGACGCGGCGGTTCAGTTCGGGGATGGGCCGGTGTTGCGCGCCGGCGACGAGATTCTGACCTTCGTGAACCGTAATCTGGAGCCGCTGCGCGGTTTCCACATCTTCATGCGCGCCCTACCGGCGATCCAGCAGGCGCGGCCCAACGTCCAGACGGTGATCGTCGGCGGCGAGGACAAGGGCTATGGCGGCGGCTCGGGCTGGAAGCAGCGGCTGCTCAACGAGATGGGCGACCGGATCGACCGGTCACGCATCCATTTCGTCGGCAGGATTGCCTACGGCCCCTTCGTCAAGCTGCTGCAGGTGTCGCGCGCCCACGTCTACCTCAGCTATCCGTTCGTGCTCTCCTGGTCGATGATCGAAGCTCTGAGCATCGGCTGCGTGGTGATCGGCGGCGATACGCCGCCGGTCGCAGAGGTGATTGCCGACGGCGGCAACGGCTTGCTGGTGGATTTCTTCGATGTCGAGGCGCTGGCGGCGCGGACCATCGATGTGCTCGCCCGGCCGGAAGCCTATGCCGGCGTGCGTCAGGCGGCGCGAATGAGCGCGATCGCACGCTACGATCTTACCCGCGTCTGCCTGCCGGCGCAGATCAAGCTCGTCGAGGACATCGCCCGCTCGGGGAGGCCTCAGCCGGAGATTTCTGGGGATTAAACTGCGCCCTCGCTTGTATTCATGCTTTCGCTTGCGACGGGAATGGTCTATGTTGGCTGTTATCTTCCGTACTGTGACTACCGCGGCCGGCTAGCGAAAGTTGGCCGGCCGTTCTCCTTTCCGGGATACGCCTACGGCGCGATCTGGAAGGAGCGTCCGTGAATGCGGGCGACGCCATATTTGGCGAACCACAGCAACGATCTTTCCATGAACTGGCGGCGCGGCGGCGGGAAGCCGGCGACCAGGTCGGCCGCAAGCGCCTGCGGCGTGGCGGCGAGAGCCGCGTAGAGCGCTTCCGCCTCGGCGATCGACGGCAACATGACGGAGGTGTAGTTGGCCAGTTTGCGGGTCAGGCGCAGCTTGGCCTCCTCCCAGGTCATGCCGGGCATGAGCGACACCATTGTGGTCGGGGTGAGCCATTCAGTCGGATAGCTGGCGAACATCTGGAAGGGGTCGAGCCGCCAGGGGTTCTGGGCGACATTGCGCGGATCCTGAGCTCTCGGCGCGGCCTTTCGGCGTTTGTTCTGCTCTTCCCACAGGGCTTCATAGCGCGGGATCAGCACCTTCCAGTCGAGGGCTGAACGGGCTTGCTTCTGCGCCGTCTGGCCCATGCGTTTGCGCAGGTCCGGGTTGGCGGCGAGGGTGTAGATCGCCTCAGCGGCGGCTTCCAGGTCCACAGCCGCCATCTGGCTGGCGGCCCCGATATAGTAGGAATAGTCGCTCCAGCCATGAGCGTAGCGGTAGGCGAGGTCGCGTCCCAGGCCCGGCCGCGGCGCATAGGTGGCGATACGGAAACCATCCAGCCCTTCGCGCACACTCTCGCGATAGCCGTCCCAATCGGAAACCACGCAGGGCAGACCCGCCGCCATGGCCTCCAGCGGCGTGAGTCCATAGGTCTCCTGGATATTGTCGGAAAGCGAGAGAAAGAAATCCGCCACTGACCAGATCGAAAAGCGCACGTCCTTGCGGCGGCCGTCAACGATCCGATACCCGACGCTGGGGCAGGCGGCGCGGGTATCGCCGTGATAGCGCTCGGCGTACTCCTCGTTGGTGGCCCAGCCCGACATCACCCAGTAGAGCGGCTTGCCCAGCTTCTGCGCCGCCGCCTCCATGGCCAGGGCCATGGGCACGGGATTCATCTTCGCCTGCATGTTGAATCGGCCGACGTAGAGGGCGACAATCGCGTCCTCCGGAATGTCGAGCTCCGCCCGCCACTTCTTGCGGCTCTCTTCGCTGTAGGCGAATTCGTCGCAGTTGATGCCGAGCGGAATGGTCTCCAGCATCGGGCTGTTGTGGGTGCGCACGCCCAGACGGTGGGTCATGTAGTCGCGCGTCGCCTCCAGCTGAGCCTCCGTCGCCGCGCGGACGGCGCGGGAGGTGCAGATCAAGGCATCCCAAGGTTCCACCGGCGCTATCTGGATGTTGCCGATGGAGTCCATGATGTCGTGAGAGGCGGTGGTATGGGTGACCCCGCAGACGGCATAGGCATTGCCCCCCGCATGCTGACGCCACCAGGCGTGCTTGGCCAGATTCGGCGTCGGGATATAGGCGACGCCCGGCGTCCGCAGTTGGTCGTGGCCACCGCGTGCGATCCAGGTGACCGGCTTGGTCGGTGGCTCCACCGTGGCGACGAATGCGTCCATCTCCGCGTCGGATTGGCCGGCGATATTCCAGAACCAGAATTTGTCGGTGGCGGCATGGCGGATATAGCCCCGAAGGAAGCTCTCGCCGGCCGAATGGCGGCCCATCAGCGTCTTGACCGAGGTGTTGTAGGCCTCCGGGTTCAAGTAGATCGCGGCGTTGGCCATGGTCCCTCGCACATACTTCACTGACGCCGCTCGCCGGGCGCTTTTCAAAAAAAAGGGGCCGCCCCGGAGGGCGGCCCCAATCTTCTCAGTCGGATCGTTGTTTAGACGATGTTGTCCGCGCTGATCTGGAACAGCGTCACGCCGACCAGGGTGACCGCCGTGTCCACGCCGCCCGAACCGCCCGCCACGTCGTTGACGAAGACGAATACGTCGTTGCCAACCTGCGTCGCGATGTAGAGCAGCGCGGCGTTGGCAGCGAAGGTCTGGTTCGCCGTGTACTCAGCGTCGACGTAGGTGGTGGCGGTCTGTTCGGTGTAGTTGCCACCGTTCGTGCCCGCAACGCCCAGGAAGTCCAGGGTGTCGCCCGTGCCGCCGGAAGTGCCGGTGCCGCGGGTGCCACCGAAGAAGTCGGTGATCAGGTCGGCCGTACCCGCCGTCACGGTACCCGTGCCGAGAGCGCCACCGGTGACGAAGACGCTGAACGTGCCGCTTTCGCCGGTCGCTTGGAACTGGAACACGTCGTTGCCAGCGCCGCCGGTGAGCACGTCGTTGCCCGCGCCGGCGTAGATGGTGTCCTCGCCAGCGCCGCCGTTGATGATGTCGTTACCCGTAGCGCCAGCGATGGTGTCGTTGCCGTCGCCGCCATCGACCGTGTCTTCGCCGGTGTCGGCCAGGATGGTGTCGTTGTCAGCGCCGCCGGTGATGTTGTCGTTACCGGTGCCACCGTCGATGCTGTCCTGACCGTTACCGCCAGCGATGACGTCGTTGCCGGCGCCAGCATCGATCGTGTCGTTGCCGTTGCCGCCGTCGAGGTTGTCGTTGCCGGCCGTGTCGAGGATGAGGTCGTTGCCATCGCCGCCCGTGAGGACGTCGTTGGCGGCGCCGCCGATGACGGTGTCTTCGCCGTTGTCGCCAGCAATGGTGTCGTTGCCAGCCGCGCCGTTGAGGACGTCGCCGTCTTCACCGCCGCTGATGCTGTCATTGCCGGAGGTGTCGACGATAACGTCAGCACCGTTGCCGCCGAGGATGGTGTCGTTGCCGGCCCCACCGTCGAGGGTGTCGGCGCCGAGGTCGCCCGACAGGTAGTCGTTGTCGGCGCCGCCATCGAGCGAATCGCCGTCTTGGCCGCCGAGCAGGGTGTCGTTGCCCGTGCCGCCGCCGACGGTGTCGGTGCCGGTCTGGCCTTGCAGGTAGTCGTCGCCGTCGTCCCCAGTGATGGAGTCGCCTTGCTGACCACCGTAGACAACGTCGTTGCCGTTGCCGCCGACCAGGGTGTCGGTGCCGGCGTTGCCCTGCAGGGTGTCGTTGCCGTTTTCGCCGCTGATCGAGTCAGCCGCGGTGGCCGCGGTTTCGCCCGAGGTCTGATCGGCGTTGCCGCCGAAGATCTGGTCGTTGCCTTCGCCGCCGGCCAGCACGTCGTTGCCGTCGCCACCATAAAGGGTGTCGTTGCCGTTCAGGCCGTTGACGCTATCGATGCCCAGGTCGCCGCTGGCGTAGTCGTCGCCGTCGTCGCCGTTCAGGATGTCGGTGTCTTGGCCGCCGAGCAGGGTGTCGTTGCCTTCACCGCCGTTGATGGTGTCGGTGCCGAGGTTCCCTTGCAGGAAGTCGTTGCCGTTGTTGCCGCTGATGCCGTCGCCGCCCTGACCGCCGTAGACGGTGTCATTGCCGTTGCCGCCGCCGAGGACGTCGCTGCCCAGGTTGCCCTGCAGGATGTCGTTGCCGTTGCCGCCGGTCAGCTGGTCGTCGCCGTCGGTCGAGACGCCGAGGCCGCCGTAGATCTGGTCGTTGCCGGTGCCGCCCGCGTAGGAGGTGCCGGTCGAGTTGATGACCAGGGCGCTGCCGTCCCAGGTGCTGACGCTCGCGGTGGCGTCAGCGAAGTCGGTCGCGTCGAACGTCAGCGCCTTGGTGCCAACGCTCAGGATGATTTTCGCCGCCGACGAAGCCGTCGAGGCGATCAGGGTTACGCCGACCTGAGCCGCCGAAACCGAGGTGAACGCCAGAACGTCGCCCGCCACGAATGTGTCGGCCTGCGTCTGGGTGATCTGTTCGAAATTATAAGTCGCCATCTACTTCATCTCCGTATGTGTCATTACCCCAGCGCCTGACTCCACATGGAGACGAGCCGCCCCAGCTTTACTCCGTGCTCATGGCCCATGGACCGGAGCTCTGGTAAAGTGATCTCCCGGAATGCTTAGCCAAAGCAAATGCAAGACGCAACAGGCAAACACGCCGATTGGGCTTTAACGGCCGAAACATCGCCCTCTCCGGACCAAGCGCCGCCCGGCAGGCGCGAATTGAACGCCCTGCCCAGGAAATGGGCAAAATTCTTAATCTTTCCCGTGGCAAGCGAAGCGAGCTAATCAGTATAGCGGCCGAACAGCCCGCCGTTTCCGCCCGCTAGACAGGCGAATCACCAGTGTGGATAGCTGCGCCGCCGGGCGAAAATTCACCTCCGGCGTGCATTCGCGTGCCCGCGCGCGGCCCTAGTCCTCGCGCAGCGCCTTTTCGACCGGCGCTATGAACGGGCCCATCAGGTAGCTGAGGATGCTCCGCTTGCCCGTCAGCAACATGACCGTGGCCGGCATCCCAGGGCCCAGCTTGACGTCCCTGTTGCCGGACTCCGCCATCGCCTGGGGGGTGACCCGGACGTCGACCCGGAAATAGGCGGCGCCCTCCGGGGTCGAGATCATGTCCGCCGAGACGTTGGAGACCACGCCATTCACCCCGGCGTGCATCCGGCTGTTGTAAGCCGTGAGCAGCACGCGCGCCCTCCCGCCGATCTTGGCCTGGTCGATGTCGGTCGGCTTGATCCGCGCCTCGATCAGCAACGGCTCGTTGGCCGGCACGATGTCCATCAGGCGCTCGCCGCCGCCCACCGCCGCGCCGATGGTGAACTGTGTCAGGCCGAGCACATAGCCGTCGATCGGGCTGCGGACGGTGCTGCTCTCCAGGGCTTCCTCGGCGGCGCGCAGGCGCGGCACCGCGTCGGCCACCCGCACTTGGGAATCGCGCAGGCCTTCGGCGGCCTCGGTCTGTATCTGCTGGGTAAGCTTGGCCAGGTTGGCGGTGACTTCGCCGATCTGTTCCTGGGTGCGGGTGACTTCGGCGATGTTGGCACCGCGCTGCCCGCCCAGGTCCGACAGGGTCCGCTGCAGATTCAGAATCTGGTTTCGCGGGGCGAAGCCCTTTTCGTACAGGGTCTGGTAGCCCTTAAGCTGTTCGCGGACCAGGGCCGCCGACTGCTCATTGGCCTGGATCTGCAGTTGAAGCCCGCCGATCCGCGCCTTTAGCTGCTCCGCCTGCTGGCGGTAGACCTCGCGTTGCTCATTGATCAGGCCGTGACGGGTCTGGAAAACGAAGACCTGGTCCCGCATGAGCCCGGCCACGGTCACGTCTGTCTTAGCCCGTTCAACCAACTCGGGCGGGAAGACGATCGCCGGCTTGCCGGTCATCTCGGCTTCGAAACGCGCCGCCTGCGCCTGCGCCGAATAGGTCTGGTTGCGGGTGATGTCGACCGCGGCCTGCGGCTGGATCGGTGTGAACTGCATCAGCACTTGGCCTTTTTTCACCAGGGCGCCTTCGTGCACGAAGAGGGCTTCCACCGTGCCGCCCTCCCGCGGGCGAAGGGTGCGGCGGTTGAATTCCGAGCGGACCACGGCCGGTGCTGTGACCGCGCCCTCGATCTTGGTGAAGCCGGCCCATATCCCGGCCAGCACGACGAAGACGCCGACCACCGCGGCGCCGATGATCATCGGCTTGCGCAGGCGGTCCTGCAGCGGATCGCGGCCGCCGGCGCTTACGTCCTGGCTGGCGTTGACGGCGGCGTCGGACAGGTCGGCCGGCGCCGTGAGCGCCTGCAGCGCCGCCTTGACCGGGGCCTGAAAGCGTTGCGGAATCTTGGACAGGGGGGAATTCAAGAACTGGCCTCCAGCGGTCGCGGCGCCTGAGGCAGGATGCGCGCCAGCACCTTCTCGCGCGGCCCGTACATCTCGACCTTGCCGTCCTTCAGCACCAGGATCTTATCGGCGGAGCGGAAGACGTTGATCTTGTGCGAGACGATGACCAGGGTTTGACCCCGCGCCCGCATCGCCGCCATGGCCGCGATCAGGGCGTTCTCGCCCTCGGCGTCCAGGTTGGCGTTAGGCTCGTCCAGCACGACGAAGGCCGGGGCGCCCAACAGGGCGCGCGCCAGGCCGATCCGCTGGCGCTGACCGGCGGACAGGCCGACCCCGCCGTCGCCCAGTTCGGTCTCGTAGCCCTTCGGCAGGCTGAGGATCAGGGCGTGGGCGCCGGCCAGCTGCGCCGCCTCAACCACGTCGGCGTCGGTGGTGTCGGGATAGAACCGGGCGATATTGTCGCGGGCCGTGCCGCTAAACAGTTCGACATCCTGCGGCAGGTAGCCGACGTAGCGGCCGAAATCGGTGCGGTCCCAGCTGTAGACGTCGGCGCCGTCGAGGCGCACCCGTCCGCTGCTCGGGGCCAGAACCCCCATCAGCAGCCGGGTCAGGGTCGATTTGCCCGCCCCCGACGGGCCGACGACGCCCAGGGTCTCGCCGGCCGGAAGAACGAAGCTGACGTCGGTCAGCAGCGGGGGCCGGGTGGGTTGCGATGCATTGCTGGATTGCGGCGCGTTGAAGGTCAGCTGCTCGACCGAGAGCTGGCCAAGGGGGCGAGGCAGGGCGGTCGATTGGGGGGTGGCCGGATACCGCTCCAGCAGGTCTGACAGACGGTTGTAGGCCTGATACGCCGTCAGCAGCATGTTCCACGAGCCCACCGCGCGGTCCAACGGCGCCAGGGCGCGGGAGGAGAGGATCATGTTGGCGAAGATCAGGCCGGCGGCGATCTTGCCGTTAAGCACCAGCCATGCGCCCAGGGCGACCACCAGAATCTGGATCGTCAGGCGGACCATCTTGATCAGGTTCGAATAGAGCACTGCCCGTTCGCTGGCCTGGGCGCCGCGCTGGGTGGAGATGGCGCGGAAATCGCCCCAGGGACGGCTCAGGCTCTTGAGCATCCCCATGGCGCGCACAACTTCGCCGTTGCGCAGGGCGCCTTCGCTGTAGGCGTAGCTCTTCAGGGCGGCGTCGTTGGCCAGTTGCAGGGTCGGACGGGTGGCCCGGTCCTGCAGCCAGGCCAGGCAGAGCAGTATGAGGCCGCCGACCAGGGTCAGAATGCCGACCGCCGGATCGATGATGAACAGGGTGACGAGGAAGATCGGCACGAAGGGCAGGTCGACCAGCAGCAGAACGGCGCCGCCGGTGACGGTCTGGCGGACATTGTCCATGTCGCGCAGGGCCTGGCTTCGGCCGGCCGGGTCGCTCTTGAGCGCCGCGTCGAACATCGCCCCCAGCACCCGCTGCGACAGGGCGCGGTCGAACAGCAGGCCGTAGCTGATCAGAATCGAGCCCTTCAGGCCTTCGATGATGCTCATGATCAGGAAGGCGAACAGCGCCCCGACCGTCAGGACGAACAAGGTTTCCTGGCTCTGCGACTGCAGAACCCGGCTGTAGACCTGCATGGTGAAGATCGGCAGGGCCAGGAAGAGCAGGTTCGTCGCCAGGTTGAAGGCGAACACGTACAGGAACGGCGCCTTCGCCGTCTTGAGGACGGCGGTGAGCTCGTTGTCGCGAAACAGGGGCCGTTTCGTTTCGGTCTTCGTTTCGGTCATCGGGTTGTATCAATCCAGGCCGGCGCGGGGCCGAAGCAGGTCTGCAGAACTTTATGCAAGATCGGAGCCGAACTCGGCGGCCTGCAGATGGCGGGGCCATTGGGGCATGTCAATGGCGGCGTCCATCTCCCACGCTAAATGTCGCAGACGGGATTAAAACCTTATCCCCGTTAAAGCTTCGAGCTGGGCCTGATCCTCCCGATAGAGACCGCGCAGATAGGCCCGGTCGGCCTCGGTCAGGTCGCAACCATAATCCATGTCGCGCGATGCATGGACCGTCCGGGGCTCGGCGGCGGCCGGGAACGGCTCCAGGCCCAGGAACGCGCTGACCCGGCTCATGACCGCGCCGGGCTGGGCTTTCAGGGTCTCGGCGCGCTCGACCAGCACCTGACGGGCGGGAAACAGCTCCAGCATCCGCTTCGCCTGCGCGCCGTAAAACCCGCGTTCGACATAGGAAAACACCCGGTGGTCAGGATGGCCCGGAGGCTTGTCCGCCAGCCGCGCCCGCCCGTCGCGGATAGCCCAGGCGAACGGGGCCGCCTCGACGCCGCGGGCGTATTCCATCTTCCAGTGCGAGAAGGCCCGCTCGACCGGATCGCGCAGCATCAGGATCAGCCTGGCCGCCGGGTTGTAGGCCTTGAGACGCTCGAGGCTGTTGGGCCAAAAGATGTAGATCGGCGTCGCCTCGCCCTTCAGGCCGGGCCGGTCCAGATCGAAATGGGCGTGGTAGGCGCCGTAGTCGGGCCGGGCCCAGTCCACCGCCTCGTCGTCGAAAAAATGGACCTCCTTGACCCGCGACAGGTTCAGGCGGGGATCGTCGGAAAGATGGTCGAAAAGCGCGGTGGTCCCGGCCTTCTGGGCGCCGATGACCACGAAGTCGACCAGATCCGTCAAATCCGGCCGTCCGCCACGAGCAGCAGATAGTCGCCGTAACCGCTCTTCCTCAGCGGCTCGCCCAAGGCCCGAAGCTGGCCCGCCTCGATCCAGCCCTGCTGGAAGGCGATTTCCTCGATACAGCCGATGCGCAGGCCCTGGCGCTGTTCGATGGCGCGGACGAATTCGCCGGCCTGGACCAGGCTGTCGTGGGTGCCGGTGTCGAGCCAGGCGAAGCCGCGGCCAAGCACCTGGACGTTCAGCGAGCCCTCGTCCAGGTAGAGCCGGTTGAGGTCGGTGATTTCCAGCTCCCCGCGCGGCGACGGCTTGAGCGTGCGGGCCAGGCTGCTGGCCCGGCCATCGTAGAAATAGAGGCCGGTGACGGCCATGTTCGATTTCGGCTTGGCCGGCTTTTCCTCCAGCGACACGGCCTTGCCGTCCGCGTCGAATTCCACCACGCCGTAGCGTTCCGGGTCGGCGACGGGATAGCCAAATACCGAGGCGCCGCGCTCCCGCGCATCGGCGTCGGCCAGAATCTGGCTGAAATGGCTGCCGTGGAAGATATTGTCCCCCAGCACCAGGGCGCTGTCCTGCCCGTCGACGAATTCCTCGCCGAGGATATAGGCCTGGGCCAGGCCGTCGGGGCTGGGCTGGACGGTGTATTCGATCCGCATGCCGAGCGAGCCGCCGTCGCCCAGCAGGCGCTTGAATCCGGCCTGGTCCTCAGGGGTGGTGATGATCAGCACCTCGCGCACCCCGGCCAGCATCAGCACCGACAGCGGGTAGTAGATCATCGGCTTGTCGTAGACAGGCAGCAGTTGCTTGGAGACCGCGATGGTCAGGGGGTGCAGGCGCGTGCCCGCGCCGCCGGCCAGTATGATGCCCCGTCTCATACGCGTCTTCCCTTAAGCCCTAAGCCTGCGCCAGTTCGGCCAGGGTTTCGCCCAGGCCATCCCGCCACGCGCGCGGAACGATCCCGAAAGCCCTCTCTACCCTGGCGCAGTCAAGCACGGAATTGTGCGGCCGCGCCGCCGGCAGAGGATAGTCACGGGTCGGAATCGGCATGATCTCCGGCCCCGGCCCGCCCCGCATGGCGAAGATCGCGGCGGCGAACTCGAACCAGCTGACCGCGCCCTCGCCGGCGAAGTGGAATACGCCGCCGGCCGCGTTTTCATCCCGCGCCAGCCGCGCCCCCACCGCCAGCGCCGCCTCGGCCAGGTCACCGGCGAAGGTCGGCCGCCCGACCTGGTCGTCGACCACCTTCAGCTCCGCCCGGTCCGCCAGGCGCAGCATGGTTTTGACGAAGTTCGCGCCATGGGCCGAGAACACCCAGGAGGTGCGCAGGATCGCGGCGCGCGCGCCGGACCCCAGGATCGCCAGTTCGCCGGCCAGTTTGGAGTCGCCGTAGACATTCAGCGGGGCGACAGGGTCGTCTTCCCGCCAGGGACGGCCGGCCTGGCCGTTGAACACATAGTCGGTCGAGACATGGACCAGCGGCAGGCCCCGCGCCGCGCAGGCGCGGGCCAAGGCCCCCGGCGTCTCGGCATTGATCAGGAAGGCCAGGTCCCGCTCGGATTCCGCCTTGTCGACGGCGGTATAGGCGGCCGCGTTGATCACCAGGTCGGCGTCCGCCTGGGCGACGATACGGGCGACCGCTTCGGGATCGGCCAGGTCGGCCTGCTCGCGTGAAAGGGCGGTGAGGACCATGCCGTGACGCGGGGCGCGGCGGACCGTCTCCCGCGCCATCTGGCCGCTGGCGCCGAACTGCAGGACCTTGAGGGTCATTTTGCCTGGGCGAGACCCAGACGGGCGCCGACCGACTGATCGCGCTGGCGGATCGCCTGCCACCAGGGCTCGTTGTCGACATACCAGCGCACGGTGTCGGCCAGGCCCTCCTCAAGCCGCCGCGACGGCGTCCAGCCCAGCTCGCGCTCGATCTTGCCGGCATCGATGGCGTAGCGGAAGTCGTGCGCCGGCCGGTCGGTGACGAAGGTGATCAGGTCCTTGTGCGGCGCGCGCGCCGGGAAGAGTTCGTCCAGGGTGTCGCAGATGGCGTGGACCAGCTGCAGGTTCGAACGCTCGGCATTGCCGCCGACGCAATAGGTCTCCCCGAGCTCGCCCTTCCGCAGCACCAGCAGCAGGGCGGCGGCGTGGTCTTCCACGTGCAGCCAGTCGCGCACATTCGCCCCGGCGCCATAGACGGGGATGGGCCGGCCAGCCAGGGCGTTCAGCACCACCACCGGGATCAGCTTCTCAGGAAACTGATAGGGGCCGTAGTTGTTGGAGCAGTTGGTCAGCACCACCGGCAGTTTGAAGGTCTCGCCCCAGGCCCGCACCAGCATGTCGGATGCCGCCTTGGAGGCCGAATAGGGCGAATGGGGATCGTAAGGCGTCTGTTCGTCGAACTGGCCGATATCGCCGAGCGCCCCGAACACCTCGTCGGTGGAGACGTGGTGGAAGCGGAACCCTGCCGCCTTCTCCGGATGGTTGGCCAGGTAGGCGCGGCAGGCCTGCATCAGCACGGCGGTGCCGACGATATTGGTTTGGACGAAGGCCATGGGCCCGTCGATCGAGCGGTCGACGTGGGATTCCGCCGCCAGGTGCATCACCGCGTCGGGCCGATGTTTTTCGAACACCGCGTCCAGCCGGTCGCCGTCGCAGATGTCGGCCTGTTCGAAGACGTATGCGGGGCTGTCCTCGACCGAGGCGACATTGGCCAGGTTGGCCGAATAGGCCAGGACATCGAGGTTCACCACCTGATGCCCGTCGGCGATGGCCTGGCGCACGACGGCCGAACCGATGAAGCCGGCGCCGCCGGTGACGAGCAGTTTCATACGCATTCCAACAGCTTCGCCCTCCCCAGCGGGGGGCGCAGGCGGGTTCTCTATAGGCAAGCGCCGCCGATTTGAACCCCGGCGCTCCCAAGCGCGTCTCGAGGCCCTCCATCGAGCGGCGCTTGACAAGGGCGGGGCGCGCCGGGTGGAAGAGACGATGCTTCCCGCCGATGACGCCTACAGCCGCGCCTTGTCGCTTTTCCGGGCAAAGCGGCCGCTTGAGGCCATTGACTGTCTGCAGGCCGACCCGGACGCCCTCGCCGGCAGCGCCGACGCCTTGGGTTTGATGGGAACCGTGCTGGTCACCCTGGGCCGCCATCAGGACGCCTTGCCGTTTTTCGAGCGCTCCCTGGCCTTGGACCAGAACCGGCTGGCGACGCTGGTCGACATGGGCGTCGCCCTTGGCAATCTGGACAGGCGCAAGGAGGCCGTCGCCTGCTACGACAAGGCCCTGGCGCTTCAGCCCGACAACGCCCCCATCCTGAACAATCGGGCCGGCCAGTGGATGAGCCTGGGCGAGCCGGAAAAGGCCCTCGCGGACGCCAATCGCGCCCTGGCGATCAAGCCCGACTTCGGCTCCGCCTCCCGCTACAAGTCACGCGCCCTGCTGAACCTCGCCCGGCCGCAGGAAGCGCTGGAGACGATCGACGCCGCTCTGGCCCTGGGCGACCTCAACCCCGACAACTACAACAACCGCGCCTGCGTCCTTGAGGCGCTGGGGCGGTTCAAGGAATCCCTCGCCCTGTTCGACCAGGCCGTCGCCCTGGCGCCCGACGAGCCGAACCACCGTTTCGCGCGCGGCTTCCTGCGTCTCCTGCAGGGCGACCTGGGCGGCTGGGAAGACTATGAGCATCGCTGGAAAGCCAGCACGGCCATGACGCAGGAGCGTTCGGCGATCCTCAAGATGCTGCCGGACCTGGCGCTCAACAACACGGTGGCCGACCTGGCCGGCAAGCGGGTGCTGGTGATCCGGGAACAGGGCGTCGGCGACCAGATGATGTTCGCCCAGACCTTGCCGGAACTGATCGCCGACGCGGCCAGCGTCGTCTACGCCACCGAACCGCGGCTGCAGTCCCTGTTCGAGCATTCCTTCCCCAAGATGCGCACCGTCATCGGCTCCGCCGCCCTGGAGCTTGGCCCCTTCGACCGCGTCGTGCCGGTCGGCAGCCTAGCCAAGGTGTACCGCGGCGCGCCCGAGACGTTTTCCGGCCGGCCGTACCTCAGTCCCCGCCCCGCGGTCACGGCGGTGTGGCATGAGCGGCTTGGGCCCAAGACGACGCCGCTGCGGATCGGCATCGCCTGGCGCGGCGGGAAGGGCATCCGCGGCGTCGCGCGGTCCCTGGCCCTCGAGGCGCTGCGCCCGCTGCTGACCCGGCCCGATTGCGAGTTCGTGAGCCTGCAGTACGGCGAGGTGGAAAACGAAGTCGCGCAGGCCAACCAGACCCTGCCGCGGCCGATCCGGGTGTTTCCCGCCAAGCAGATCGACAACTTCGAACAGCAGGCCGGGCTGATCCAGGCCTTGGACCTGGTCATATCGGTGCAGCAGACGGTTGTGCACCTCAGCGGCGCCCTGGGCGCGCCTTGCCTGGCGCTGCTGCCCTTCTGCCCGGAGTGGCGCTACGGCGTCGAGGGCGACACCATGCCCTGGTATGAAAGCGTGCGCCTGTTCCGCCAGAAGCGGGACGGCGACTGGGCCCCGGTGCTGGCCGCTGTCGGCGCCGCCCTGGACCGCCGGGCCGCCGAGGGCGCGCCGGCGAAACCGGCGCCTGTCGTGGACGCCTACGACCGCGCCCTTGTCCTGGGCCGGGCCGGACGCCTGCAGGAGGCCGTCCAGGCGCTGCGGGCCAACCCCGCGGCCCTCGCCGCCGACGCCCGCGCCCTAGGCCTGCTGGGCACGCTTTGCGCCATGGCCGGGAGGCTCGAGGACGCCGTCGATGCGTTTCGGCGATCCATCGCGCTCGATCCCGGCCAGTCGGTGGTCCATTCCGACCTCGGCGTGGCGCTGAGCCAGCTCGGCCGCCACATGGAGGCCGCGGCCTGTTTCGATCGCGCCCTGGCCCTAAAGCCGGACAATGTCGCCGCCCTCAACAACCGCGCCGGCGAGCGGCTGCATCTGAAGCAGGGCGAGGAGGCCCTCGCCGACGCCGACCGGGTCCTGGTCCTCAAGCCCACACTGCCGCAGGCCCACCGCAACCGCGCCCGCGCCCTGCTGCTGCTCGGGCGGCCGGAGGAGGCGCTGGAAAGCGTCGCCGCCGCCGGCGACGAGGCGAACGCTGAAACCCATGGCGTCCGCGCCGCCGCCCTCGAAGCGGTGGGACGGTTTGCCGAGGC
>CANJOB010000024.1 GCA_947475655.1 Caulobacterales bacterium
CAACCAGATCCGCATGAAGATCGGCGTGATGTACGGCAGCCCGGAGACCACCACCGGCGGCAACGCGCTGAAGTTCTACGCCTCGGTGCGCCTCGACATCCGCCGCACCGGCTCGATCAAGATCCGCGACGAGGTCGTCGGCAACAACGTCCGGGTCAAGGTGGTGAAGAACAAGATCGCCCCGCCGTTCCGTGAGGTCGAGTTCGATATCATGTACGGCGAGGGCATCTCCAAGCTGGGCGAGATCATCGACTTAGGGGTCAAGGCCGGAGTGGTGGAGAAATCCGGCTCCTGGTTCTCCTTCGACAGCCAGCGCATCGGCCAGGGCCGCGACAACGTGCGCGAGTTCCTGAAGAAGAACCCCGACATCGCCAACGCCATCGAGGCCGCCGTGCGCGGCAACGTCACCAAGATCGCGGAGGAGCTGCTGGTCGGCCCCTCCGCTGGGGAAGAGGCCGAGGACTAAGCCCTGGTCTTCGGACTTCTGATCCGGCGCCGCCGTCCTTGCCCCGGACGCGGCGCCGGGTCTTCTGGCTCGCTATAGGCGAGCTTTTTCTTTGTGGCGGCGGCTCCCGCTAGGTTAAGGAACCAGCCTTGCGCCGCATCTGGCGCGTCTGATCTATAATCACCGCCCCATGGCCAGCCTGAACGACATCCGCAGCGCCTTCCTCGACTACTTCGCCAAGGCGGATCACAAGGTGATCGCCTCGGCTCCGCTGGTGCCGCAGAACGACCCGACCCTGCTGTTCGTCAACGCGGGCATGGTGCCGTTCAAGAACGTCTTCACCGGGGCGGAGGCGGCGCCCTATCCGCGCGCCGCCAGTTCGCAGAAGTGCGTCCGCGCCGGCGGCAAGCACAACGACCTCGACAATGTCGGTTACACCGCCCGCCACCACACCTTCTTCGAGATGCTGGGCAACTTCTCGTTCGGCGACTACTTCAAGGCGCAGGCGATCGAACACGCCTGGACCCTGATCACCAAGGACTTCGGCATCGACCCCAGCCGGCTGACCGTCACGGTCTATCATACCGACGACGAGGCCTTCGGTCTGTGGAAGTCCATCGCCGGCCTGCCCGACGAGCGGATCATCCGCATCAGCACCAATGACAACTTCTGGTCGATGGGCGACACAGGACCCTGCGGTCCCTGTTCGGAAATCTTCTTCGACCACGGCGCCCACATCCCCGGCGGCCCGCCTGGCAGCCCGGACGAGGACGGCGACCGGTTCGTCGAAATCTGGAACCTGGTGTTCATGCAGTTCGACCAGTCGGCGGACGGGACGCGTGTGCCCCTGCCCAAGCCGTCGATCGACACCGGCATGGGGCTGGAGCGCATCGCCGCCGTGATGCAGGGCGTGCATGACAACTACGATGTCGACCTGTTCAAGACCCTGATCGCCGCCAGCGTCGAACTGACAGGTGTGCCGGCCATGGGCGACAACGCCCCCTCGCACCGGGTCATCGCCGACCACCTGCGCACGTCATCGTTCCTGATCGCCGACGGCGTCACCCCGTCAAACGAAGGCCGCGGCTACGTGCTGCGCCGGATCATGCGCCGGGCCATGCGCCACGCCCACCTGCTGGGGGCGGCCGACCCGCTGATGCACCGCTTGGCCCCGACCCTGGCGGCGGAGATGGGCGGCGCATATCCCGAACTGGTCCGCGCCCAGCCGCTGATCGTCGAAACCCTGCGCGCCGAGGAAGAGCGCTTCCGCCGCACGCTCGGCCGCGGCATGGCCCTGCTGGACGAAGCCACCGCCGGTCTCGGCGAAGGCGGCGTCCTGAGCGGCGAGACCGCCTTCAAGCTCTACGACACCTACGGCTTCCCGCTCGACCTGACGCAGGACGCGGTGCGGGCCAAGGGACTGTCGGTCGACACCGACGGCTTCGATGTGGCCATGGAGCGCCAGCGCGCCCAGGGCCGCGAGAACTGGACGGGCTCGGGCCAGGCCGCCCAGGGAGCCGGCTGGCTGGCCGTGCGCGACCGGCTGGGGCCGACCGCCTTCGCTGGCTACGACGGCACGCTGCACAACGGTGAACTGCTGGCCATCGCCCGCGACGGCGCCCAGGTCGAAAGCGCCCGGGCCGGCGAGACGGTCGAACTCTTGTTCGACGCCACCCCCTTCTACGCCGAGAGCGGCGGCCAGGCGGGCGACACCGGCCTGATCGAATGGGACGGCGGCGCGGCCCAGGTGCTCGACACCCGCAAGGAGGCCGGCGACCTGCATGTGCATGTGGTGGAGATCACCGGCGGCGACATCGCGCTCGGCCAGCGGGCGACCCTGAGCGTGGACGCCGCCCGGCGCCTCAATACCCGCTCCAACCACTCCGCCGCCCACCTGGTGCACGCGGCCCTGGCCCATGTGCTGGGCCCGCACGTGGCGCAGAAGGGTCAGCTGGTCGATGGCGAACGGATGCGGTTCGACTTCAGCCATTCCGGCCCGTTGACCCCCGACGAGATCGACCGCATCGAGGCCGAGGTGAACGCGGTGATCCGCCAGAACCTGCCCGCCCACACCGAGGAAATGGCCCCGGAGGAGGCGATGAAGGCCGGCGCCATCGCTCTGTTCGGCGAAAAATACGGCGCCTCGGTCCGCGTGCTCACCCTGGGCAAGGCGCTGAGCGGCGAGGACAAGCCCTATTCGGTCGAATTGTGCGGCGGCACCCACGTCTCGCGCACCGGCGACATCGCCCTGTTCAAGATCATCGCCGAGACCGGCATCGCCGCCGGCGTGCGCCGGGTCGAGGCCCTGACCGGCGAGGCGGCGCGCCGCTACCTGCTGGACCAGGCCACGGTGGCCAAGGAATTGGCCGAGCGCTTCAAGGCGCAGGTGGCTGAGGTTCCGGCCCGGGTCGAGGCGCTCGACGCCGCGCGCCGCCAGCTCGAGAAGCAGCTCGCCGACGCCAAGCGCCAGCTGGCCCTGGGCGGCGGCGGTGGCGCGGCCTCCAACGAGCCGGAAGAGATCAACGGCGTGAAGCTGATCGCCCGCGTGCTCGACGGCGTCGACGGTAAGGGCCTGCGCCCGGTGGTCGAGGACTTCCGCAAGGCGGTCGGCAGCGGCGTGGTCGCGCTGATCGGGGTGACAGATGGCAAGGCCGCCGTGGCCGTGGCCGTGACCGACGACCTGACATCGAAGCTGAACGCCGCCGACCTGGCCCGCGCCGCGGTGCTGGCCATGGGCGGCCAGGGCGCCGGCGGCAAGGCCGATTTCGCCCAGGGCGGCGCCCCGGACGGGTCAAAGGGCGCGGACGGCCTGGCGGCGATCAAGGCGGCGCTGGGGTAAGTCCGCTCATCCCGGCGACCCGAAGGGCGGCGCGTAGCGCCAACGCCGGGACCTAGGTTCTGTCTGTTCTCGACCCAAGGCGAACCTTGGCTATGTCCGCTTCGCGCTCGCCTACATCGAGCGCCTCAGCCCAGCGCTTCAGCCTATCGATCCACCATTCGCCGGGGGGGGGGGCGCCTGACGCCGTGTAGGTCTGGCTGTGGGACAGGCGCACTTAGTCCCGCGCGGCAATGTACCGGCCTATGTTTCCAACTACGCCGCCTCGGTCCCGGCGTGTTCAGCTGCGGCGACATGCGGCGCGGCCAGTCCCTGGTGGTCTGGGCCATCCGCGAGGGCCGCCAGCGCGCCCAGGCGGTGGACGCGCACCTAATGGGGCGAGCAGCCTGCCGCGCTGACCGAGCGCGCGGTCAGGTTCAGGACCGAAATCCCGTTCGACTTCCTGTCGAGGCTTCGTAAGATCGACGTCCAATCTAGCCGGACGGCTCGCGTCCGCATGTCAGGGGAGACGGCGTCTTGAAACGGTATCTATGTGGATCGATGATGATTCTGAGCCTGGGGCTCGCAACTGCGGCCTGGGCGCAAGTTCCTCCCAAAGCCGGACCGACTCCCGGCGCCGCCAAATTGATCGTCGGCACTTGGCGGATGGTGGGGTCGCAGACGCAGGCAGTGGACGGCACGGGGCCGACGACCTATCCGCGCGGCAGGAGCCCGAGCGGTTACATCATCTACGACGCCAAGGGGATGATGTACGTCCAGATCATGGACAGCGAGGAGACTCGTCCGCCCCGGACCGGCGCCGGTCCAATGTCGGTTGAGGACCAGGCCAAGGCCTTCTCGAGCTACACCGCCTATTTCGGCCGCTACACGATCGATGAGACCGAAGGATCGGTCGTCCACCACGTCGCCGGCAACACCAATCCGCGAACCGTGGGCAACAACCAGAAGCGCTTCCTGGTGATCACGCCGGACCGGCTGGAGCTGAACACCTTTGGCAAAGGACAAGACGGGGTGGAGCGGGTCACGCGGCGCATGTGGGAGCGAGTGAACTAGGCCACGCCCGGGCGCCTGCCGCGCTAGCGGTGGAGCGTTTTACCGCCCCTTGAGCTGCGCCTGTTTCGCCAGGATCGCCCGGTAGAGCTCCAGGTTGAAATCGCCCCGCTCATCCCGATGTGGTTGAGCGGGTCGGTGGTTTCCGGCTGCACCTCGAGCGCCTGGGCCCTTTTCGAGGAACCGCGCGGCGTCAAAGGAGAAGTGTGATCTTAGCCGGGTTACTCAAGTCTGCTCACCACCCGAGGCCAACACTAGAAAAACCTGGGTTCCGGCTTTCGCCGGGATGAGCGCCGTTAGTTGAGCTCCACCTCAGCGGCTCGGAGGCGGCCAAAGCGAAGGGCCGCAGTGGAGATTCCGCTGCGGCCCTCATTGCGTCTGCGCTGGAGGCGCGGATTTAGATGGTGACGATCCAGTCGCCCGTGAGGCTGGACTGCTGCACGCCCACCAGGACCATGGTGGTGCCCGACCCCAGGTCGATCGTGACGTCGGCGCCCGTCTGGCTCACCGTGTAGGAGCCGGTCACGAGCACCCGGTCGCCTTCGGCGCGGCTGAAGTCGGTCACCCGGTCCAGGCCGGCCCCGGAGAAGATGTGGAACATGTCGGCGCCGGCGCCGCCGGTCACGGTGTCGCTGCCACGGTCGCCGGAGACGAAGTCGTTGCCCGCGCCGCCGCGAACGATGTCATCGCCCTGGCCGCCGCGCACCACGTCGGCCCCGTCGCCGCCGTCGAGGGTGTCACTGCCCTGGTTGCCGTTCATGATGTCGACGCCGCCGCCGCCGTCCATGGTGTCGGAGCCCAGGAAGCCGTTGACGATCTCGGCCGCCTGGCTGCCGGTCAGCACGTCGTCGCCGCCCAGGATCGTGGACATGTTGCTGAAGTCCGGCGTGCCTGCCCCGTAGGGCAGCGAGAAGTCAGTGGCCGACATCAGCGTCTGGCCGTTGAGCGCGACCGTCAGGCTGGTGAAGGTGCCGCCCGTCGGGAAGCCGGCGGTCAGGGTGAAATTGCCGCCGAAGGTCACGTCCAGCGTGCCGTTGATGGCGCCCGAGACCGTCACGCGCGCCGCCAGCGTCGTCGCGTTCGACGTCACGATTTGCGTCGAGCCGATCGTCAGCGACGTGATATTGTTGAACGTCACGGTGCTCGAGCCCGGATTGTAAGAAACCTTCGCAATCATATTCCCCTATGCAACAGCCGCATGTTGGCGCGTAATTGGCGGGTAAAACGCGTGGGCGGCAACCCCCCAATTTGGGGAGGGTCGGCGCTGGAAAGAGCAGACCCGTCGGGCGCTGTTACGGTGTTTCGACCCCGCCGGAGGCGAGGGCGGCGCGGCCTTGCGGTCCATTCAGGAAGGTCAGGAACTCGGACGCCGCGGGCGGCGCGCCGGTGAAGCGCGCGGCCAGGTAGGTGGTGTAGTTCTGGTATTTGCCCGGCGCAGGGCCGACCAGGTCCATGCCCTCGGGCGCGGCCTGGCGGATCTCGGTCATGGCGGCGAAGCCGAAGGCGCGAGGGGAGGCCTGTTTGAGGCGAACGAATACCGCCTCGCCGTTTTCGGTCCGCACCGTCTTGGACGCCAGGCTCTGCTCAAGTCCGGAAGCCTTGAGCACCGACTCCACGTGGGCCCCGGTGCTGGCGCGATTGAAGACGATCTCGTCCGCCGCGGCCATGGCGCGCTCCAGGCTCTCGGCGCCGGAGACGTCTGGCTTCTGCGCGCCGCGCCGGATCACGACACCTACACCGACACGTCCGAGGGCCGCGCTGGAGGCGTCCGTCTTGCCGGCTGCGCGGGCCGTGCGCATCACCGGCTCGGGGCCGATCAGGACGTCGGCGGCTTCTCCCGCGCCCAGCCGCGTCTGCAGTTGCGGCGAGGTGCCGAACCGGATCGACACTGTGTGGCCGGTGGTGGTTTGGAACGCTTCCGCCGCCGCGCGCAGCCCGGGTTCGACGGCGCCCGCGCTCATGACGCGCACTTCCACTGCCAGGGCCGGGAAGGCGGCGGCGAACGTAAGGGCGAAGGCGGCCGTGGCGATGATCTTCATACGTTCCTCGTGCGGTTGAGCGGAAGTCTAGCCCGCGCCCGCCTTGGACGGAACGGGCTAGCGCAGGGTCAGGCCCAGCAGGGTCAGGGTCGCCACCGCCGCCAAGGTGGAAAACACCACCGCAATGGCGCCGCCACGCGCGAAGACATTGAGAGTACGGGTCTGGATGAACACCATCACAGCCACGGGCGAGCCGGCGACCAGGGTGGCCGTGGCGCGGAACAGCGGGTCGGCGCCTGCCAGGCCGGTGGCGAACCAGACCAGGGCCGGCATCAGCAACAGCTTGACCGCCACGGCGGTGAAGGCCGGGACCGCGTCGGCGGCGTCGATCTTGCCCAGTTCCAGCCCCATGACAACGCCCAGCGCCACCAGCCCGACCGGGCTGGCCGTGACGCTGAGGATGCCGAGAGTCTGATCGACGGGCCCGGGTGCCAGGACACCGGCGTAGGCCATGCCCACCCCGAGCAGCGCGGAGAGGATCAGCGGGTGGGTGGCGATCAGCCTGGCCATCTGCGCGCCCGTGCCGCCCGGGGCGGCGCTGCGCAGCATGGCGGTGCTGAGGATCAGGGTCAGGCTGCAGTCGATGGCGATCAGGGCGGCGGCCGAAGGCGCCGCGGCGGCGCCGAACAACGACACCGCCAGGGGCGCGCCGAGGAACGGGGTATTGCTGGAGATGGCCGCCGCCGCTGATCCGGCGCGCGCCTCGCGGCTCCAGCCCAGGGCCCGGCCCAGCAAGGGAATGGCTAGCAACGGGACAAGGGCGACCAGGGCGTAGACGGCCAGGCCACGCGCCAGCAGAACGTCGGGCGGCGGGGCGTGCGACAGCGAATGGATCAGCAGGGCGGGAAAGGCGATCCAGAACACATAGGTCGACAGGGCGCGGGCGCCGCCCAGATCGAGCAGCTTCGTCCGCGCGGCGACTGCGCCGAACGCGATCAGCAGGAAGAACGGAGCGACCCGGGCTAGGACGTCCACTAGCCGGCTTTAAGCCCTGGCGGGACCTCGCCGGCCGGCAGGCTGATCTGCACCAGCTTCCAGGTGAACCAGTCGCGCCGCTCGAAGGTGAACAGGGTGACCTTGGAGGAGTCCTCCGGCCGCAGCACGGCGATGCGCACGCGGTTGGGATCCCAGTAGCGGATCTGCGGCATCGGTTCGGTGACCAGGGCCTGGGCGCGCGCGGCCAAGTCCGGCGGGGCGGTGGGCAGGGGTGGGGCGGCGCCGGGCGCGTAGCCGCGGGTCAGGGCCGACAGGCCGTCGATGGTCAGGTAGCGGTCCACCGCCGGTTCGACCTTGGTCGGGGCGATGGGGCCGAGCGCCCGCTTGAAGGCGCCGATCGGGTCGCGCCAGATCGACGGCGGCTCGGCGGTGACCAGGGCGGGGTCTTGCGGCCCGACCTCGATCAGCATGGCTTTGCGCACGGCGTTGAAGTCGACCAGCTGGCCCACGGCGGCCACGTCGCGGTACTGGGCGGCGGCGCGCAGGCCGCGGAAGGCGAAGTAGGGGGCGGAGACGAAACAGACCGCCGCGACCGCCAGGGCCAGCAGCAGCAGGTTGAACAGCGGCCGCCGCCGCTCGTGGCGGTCGTCGTACTCGTATTCGTACTCGGGCTCGTCGCGCTGCGTCATGACGACTCCAATGATAAACGCCCCCGCAGGGTTTCCGCGAGGGCGTTCATCTATAGCGCGTAATGCGCTGAACTAGGGCTGAAGAGCCTTAGGCCTTGGCCATGGCCAGAGTGAGGTTCTCCGACACCTTGTCCAGGAAGGCTTCGGTGGTCAGCCAGCTCTGCTTTTCGCCGACCAGCAGGGCCAGGTCTTTGGTCATGAAGCCGCTTTCGACCGTGTCGACGCAGACCTTCTCCAGGGTGTTGGCGAAGTTGGCCAGGGCCTGGTTGTTGTCCAGCTTGGCGCGGTGGGCCAGGCCCCGGGTCCAGGCGAAGATCGAGGCGATGGAGTTGGTCGAGGTCGACTGACCCTTCTGGTGCTGGCGGTAGTGGCGGGTGACGGTGCCGTGGGCGGCCTCGGCCTCGACGGTCTTGCCGTCCGGGGTCAGCAGCACGCTGGTCATCAGGCCGAGCGACCCGAAGCCCTGGGCGACGATGTCCGACTGCACGTCGCCGTCGTAGTTCTTACAGGCCCAGACGTAGCCGCCGGACCACTTCAGCGCCGCGGCGACCATGTCGTCGATCAGGCGGTGTTCGTAGGTGAGGCCCAGGGCGTCGAACTTGGCCTTGTACTCGGCGTCGAACACTTCCTGGAAGATGTCCTTGAAGCGGCCGTCGTAGTATTTGAGGATTGTGTTCTTGGTCGACAGATAGACCGGGAACTTGCGGGCCAGGCCGTAGGCGAAGCTGGCGTGGGCGAAGTCGCGGATCGAGTCGTCCAGGTTGTACATGGCCATGGCCACGCCGGCGCCGGGGGCCTGGAACACCTCGTGCTCGATCACCTTGCCGTCGTCGCCGACGAACTTGATGGTCAGGGTCCCCTTGCTCGGGAACAGGAAGTCGGTGGCGCGGTACTGGTCGCCGAAGGCGTGGCGGCCGACGACGATGGGCTGGGTCCAGCCCGGCACCAGGCGCGGCACGTTCTGGCAGATGATCGGCTCGCGGAAGATGACGCCGCCGAGGATGTTGCGGATCGTGCCGTTGGGCGACTTCCACATCTTCTTCAGCTTGAACTCCTCAACCCGGGCCTCGTCCGGGGTGATGGTGGCGCATTTGACGGCCACGCCGTGCTTCTTGGTGGCGTTGGCGGCGTCGATCGTCACCTGGTCGTCGGTGGCGTCGCGGTGTTCCATGCCCAGGTCGTAGTAGTCGAGCTTGATGTCCAGATAGGGGAAGATCAGCTTGTCCTTGATGAGCTTCCAGATGATCCGGGTCATCTCGTCGCCGTCCATGTCGACGACGGGGTTCTCGACTTTGATCTTAGCCATGGGATTCCTCAGCGTGTCTCGTTGGCGCGCTCAGGCGCGGAGGGCTCACAGGGCCCGCCGCTGGCGCGGATTACCGGGGGCTATAGCCAATTGCGGAGGTCGGGGGAAGCGGCGGTTCCCCGACTTACGACACCCAGTCGTCCAACCGGTCGCGGCCGATGATTTCCTCATAGGTCGGACGCTGGCGGATGACGGCGAAACGGGCTCCCTCGACCAGCACCTCAGGCGCCAGGGGGCGGGTATTGTATTCGCTGGCCATGGCCGCGCCATAGGCTCCGGCGGTCATGAAGGCCACCAGGTCGCCGCCTTCCAGCGGCGGCAGGTCGCGCTGCTTGGCGAAGGTGTCGCCAGTCTCGCAAACGGGCCCGACTACGTCGTAGGGGACCGCCTCGCCGGGGCGCGGCTTGACCGGGCGGATGTCGTGGAAGGCGTCGTACATGGCCGGGCGGATCAGGTCGTTCATGGCCGCGTCCAACACCAGGAAGCGGCGACCGCCTTCGGGGCGGGCGTTCACATGGATGACTTCCGACAGCAGCACACCGGCGTTGGCGGCGATGACGCGGCCGGGCTCGAAGGCCAGCTGCACCTCCAGCCCGCCGACGACATCGGCGATCATGGTGGCGTAGTCGGCCGGGGAGGGCGGGTCCGGCTGGTGAAAATAAGGGACGCCTAAGCCGCCGCCCAGGTCGAGCCGCTCGACCTTCAGCCCACCGGCCCGCAGGTCCTCGACCAGGCCGCGCATCTTCAGGAACGCGGCGCGCATGGGGGCGAGATCGGTGATCTGGCTGCCGATGTGGCAGGCCACCCCGACGGGGTTCAGATGCGGGTTGTTGGAGGCGCGGGCGTACAGATCCGCCGCCTGGGCGAAGGAGACGCCGAACTTGTTCTCTGCCTTGCCGGTGGCGATCTTGGCGTGGCCGCCGGCCTCGACATCCGGGTTGACGCGGAAGGCGATGGGCGCGCGCACCCCCAGCTCCTGCGCCACGGCGGCGACGGCCTCCAGCTCGGCCTCGGACTCGACATTGACCTCGGCCACGCCGGTCTTCAGGGCGAAGGCGATCTCGGCGCGGGTCTTGCCGACCCCGGAGAAGACGATCCGCTCCGGCGGGGCGCCGGCCGCCAGGGCGCGGCGGATCTCGCCCTCGGAGACGGTGTCGGCGCCCGCGCCCATGTCGACGAGCACGCGCAGCACCTCGACATTGGGGCTGGCCTTGACCGCATAGGCGATCAGGGGCGTCCCGAGCGCCGGGTGAGCGGCGAAGGCGTCGCGCAGCACCGCGTAGTGCCGGCGCAGGGTGGCGGTCGAATAGACGTAGACCGGCGTGCCGACCGCCGCGGCGATCCTGGCCAGCGGCACATCCTCGGCGTGGAGCTCGCCCCCCTTTAGCTCGAAGTGATTCACCGGTGCCGTCCTGGTTCGGGCTTCCGAACCAGGTCAGAAGGCTCCACATCTCCAAATGTTGAGCGTGACGCGCGCATTAGCCGGGCTCCACCTAACGCTGTCACGCTCAATCGCGCCCGGGTCCAGAGTTGGGGAAGCCGGGGCCCGAGGGCCCGCTGAAGGGGTCCGGGTTGGTGCCGGGAATGCGCTGCTGGCGTGTGGTGGCGCTGCTCGAGGCCGGGTCGAGGTTCTCCTCCACCGAACCGGGGACGGACGGCTGGTTGGCGCGGGCGGTGTCGGGGCGCGGCGCGACGCCGAACAGCGGACCGGGCCGCTCCAGCGCCCCCTGCTTGCCGCAAGCGGCGAGCGCCAACATCGACAGGGCGAGGGCGGCGACAACAGACGGCTTCATGCGAGCAGGTCCTTCCAACGCTTGATCTGGGCCCGGACCTGATCGGGGGCAGCGCCCCCGTAACTGGACCGGCTGGCGACGGAGGCCGCCGGAGTGAGAACGGCATAGACGCCGTCGGTGATCCCGGGCTCCAGCGCTTGGAGTTCGGAGAGCGGCAGGCCGGGCAGGTCGACGCCAAGCGCCTCGGCGCGTTTGACGGCCGCGCCGGTGATATGGTGCGCCTGACGGAACGGCACGTTCAGGGTCCGCACCAGCCAGTCGGCCAGGTCGGTGGCGGTGGAGAAGCCGGCTCCGGCGGCGGCGGCCATCCGAGCGGTGTCGGGTGTCATGTCGGCGACCATGCCGGTCATGGCGGCCAAGCCCAAGTCCAGCGCCTCGAAGGCCTCGAACGTCGGCGGCTTGTCCTCCTGCATGTCCTTGGAATAGGCCAGGGGCAGGCCCTTCATCACCAGGGTCAGGCTGGTAAGCGCCCCGAAGATGCGGCCCGTCTTGGCCCGCACCAGCTCGGCCGCGTCCGGGTTGCGCTTCTGCGGCATGATCGAGCTGCCGGTGGTGAAGGCGTCCGACAGGCGGATGAAGCCGAACTGCGGCGTGCTCCAGATGACTATCTCTTCCGCCATCCGCGACAGGTGGGTGGCGCAGATCGAAGCGGCCGAAAGGGCCTCCAGCGCGAAGTCGCGGGCCGAGACGCTGTCGAGCGAATTGGCGGTCGGCCTGTCGAACCCCAGCGCCTTGGCCGTGGCGTGCCGGTCGATGGGGAAGGGCGAGCCGGCCAGGGCGGCGGCGCCCAGCGGGCTCTCATTCATACGGATGCGCGCGTCGGTGAAGCGCGAGGCGTCGCGGCCGAACATCTCCACATAGGCCATCAGGTGATGGCCGAAGGTCACCGGCTGGGCCGGTTGCAGGTGGGTGAAGCCAGGCATGATGGCGTCGGCATGGGCCTCGGCCTTGGCCAGTAGAGCCTGCTGCAGGGCGTGCAGCTGGGCCAGGGTGTGGTCGCAGGCCTCCCGCACCCACAGCCGGAAGTCGACCGCCACCTGGTCGTTGCGCGAGCGGGCGGTGTGCAGCCGGCCCGACGCCGGGCCGATCAGCTCCGACAGCCGCGCCTCGATGTTCATGTGGATGTCTTCGAACTCGTCGCGGAACGGGAATTCGCCCGCCGCCATCTCGCCCTCGATGGCGTCGAGCCCGCGCAGGATCAGTTCGCCGTCCTCGGCCCCGATCACGCCCTGGTCGATCAGCATCCGCGCATGGGCGCGCGAGCCGGCCAGGTCCTGGGCGGCCAGCTTGCGGTCGACGCCGATGGAGACGTTGATTGCCTGCATCAGCGCGTCGGGCTTGTCGGAAAAGCGCCCGCCCCATAGAGACTGGCCCTGCTTGTCCTGATCGTTGGGCGGCTTGTCGGAAGGGGCGGTCATATGGTGGAAGTCCAGACGGAAAACCCCAAGCCCGGCTTGAGCAGGGGGAAGAAGGCAGGCTTGGCCGTCGCCGGCCTTGTGGCGGTATTAGCCCTAGCCGCCGTGGGGTTCAAACTTTCCCAGGGGCCCGACCTGTCGAAGTACGCCACCGGCGCCCTGGAGAAGATGACCACGGTCGCCTCGCCGGCCCCGATCGCCCCGATCCCCTTCACCGACGCCGACGGCAAGCCGATGACCGTGGCCGACTTCAAGGGCCAGGTGGTGGTGATGAACATCTGGGCCACCTGGTGCGGCCCCTGCAAGGTGGAGATGCCGACCCTGGGCCGGCTGCAGGCCGCCTATGCCGGCAAGCCCGTGCTGGTGGCGGCGGTCAGCGTCGACAAGGACAGCGACATGAACCTGGCGCGGGCCGAAATCGCCGCCAACGGGCCCTTGACCCTCTTCCGCGATCCCGCCTACCGCCTGGCGTTCGCCCTGGACCCCAAGGTAGAGGGTTTTCCGACCACCCTGATCATCGACCGGCAAGGCCGCGAAAGGGCCCGAATGTCCGGAGCCGCCGAGTGGGACGCGCCAGAGGTGAAGGCTCTGATTGATAGATTATTACACGAATCCTGACCCCGCCTTTTGGGTTGACCCAAATCCCGGCTCATGCAGAACTTCGTTTCGCAATCGATAGACTGGGGTCTGTAGACTTTATCCTGGCTAAACGGCGTTAGACGCAGCGAGGTCGAGATAAACCGCCGCCCTTGACGATCAAGATTGTCACCGGTCACGTCTCAAAAGTGGCCGATTACAATAACGGGTGGAGGAGACGCCTAAATGGCTAGCGGCACTGTGAAGTGGTTCAACACCACTAAGGGCTACGGCTTTATTCAACCTGACGACGGCGGCAATGACGTCTTCGTCCATATCAGCGCCGTAGAGCGCGCGGGCCTTCGCGGCCTGAACGAAGGCCAGAAGGTCAGCTATGAACTGAAGGAAGAGCGCGGCAAGACCGCCGCCGTGGACCTTCGCGCCGGCTGAGTCCGGCGATAAACTTCAAATAGTCAGCGATAGACTTTGAAGATCGGCGGGCGTCGTCCAGACCAAGGCGGCGTCCGTTTTTTCGCTAGATCCGCGAAAAACCGAGCTCCGCCCGCAGGGCATGGGGCGTGACCCCGGCGGCCCGCAGTTCGCTCAAGGCCTGAGCCTTGTCGCGCTTGGCCAGGCGTCTGCCGTCGGGCCCAGCGAGCAGACGGTGATGGCGGTAGAGCGGGGCGGGCAGGCCGAGCAGGGCCTGCAGCAGCCGCTGTATGTGCGGCGCCTCGGCCAGGTCCTCGCCGCGGATCACGTGGGTGATCCCCTGCAGGGCGTCGTCGACCACGCTGGCCAGGTGATAGGCGACGCCGACGTCCTTGCGGGCCAGCACCACGTCGCCGGCGCTCTCTGGCCGTGCCCGCAGCACCCCGTGGTCCAGGTCGGTGTAGCTCAAGCTGCCCCACGCCAATCCCAGCCGCGCCCGGGCGGCGGCCAGCGACAGGCGCCAGGCGAAGGGCTCCCCGGCGGCTAGGCGGGCGGCTTCCTCATCCGCGGGCAGGGGCGCGCCGGTGAAGGCCTCCACCGGACCGTGCGGGGCGCTCTGCATGGCGTCCAACACCGCCTGGCGGGTGCGAAAACAGCGGTACAGAAGGCCCTCGCCGCGCAGCCAGTCCAGCGTCCCCTGGTAGTCGGCCATGTGCTCCGACTGCCGGCGCACCGGTTGCTCCCACTCCAGGCCCAGCCAGGCCAGGTCCTCATAAATCGCCGCCTCGTATTGCGGGCGGCAGCGGGTGGCGTCGATGTCCTCGATCCGCAGCAGGAAGCGGCCGCCGGCCTCGCTGGCCATGGCGAAGGCGGTGATGGCGGAAAAGGCGTGGCCCCGATGCAGCAGCCCGGTGGGCGAGGGGGCGAAACGGGTGACGAAGGCGCTCAGGTCACACGTCCGCCGAGGCCATCTGCGGGGCCGCGGCGTGGCCGTCGCCGACGCTCATATGTTCGAGCACGGCGCGCACGAAGGCGTCCTCGCCGCCGATCTGCGACTTGAGGTCGACCAGGCGGGGGAAGCCGCGCATCTCCGCCAGGCCGTGCGACAGGCACCAGAAGGCGAAGGTAGCCAGTTCCAGGTCGAGGCCGGAGGCGGCCTGGCCGATATGCTGGCGCACCTGCTTCTTGATCAGGTCGTAGGCCTCGCCGCCCTTGCCGTGCGGCAGGGAGTCCTGGCCGCGGATGCGGGCGTACATCAGCTGGTACAGGGCCAGGTTCTCGCGGGCGAAGCGGACATAGGCCATGCCGAGGCCCGTCAGCCCGCCCTCGCCGCGGGCGGCGGCGACCTGTTCGGACAGCGCGACCCAGCCCTGGCGGGCCACCGCGTCGAGCAGTTCGTTCTTGTCCTTGAAGTGGTGGTAGGGGGCCGCGGGGCTGACCCCGGCCTCGCGCGCCACGGCGCGCAGGGACAGGGCCTGGGCCCCATCGCTCTCGAGCAGCCGCCGCGCCGCCTCGGTCAGGGCGCGCCTCAGGTCTCCATGATGATAGGCGCGGTCGCCGCGCTCGCCCTCGTTGGGGTCCATTTTAGTTTCCTCGCCCAAAAAACTTATCAGCGCACAGATATTGAACTTGACACCGATCAAATAGACGCTATCTAAGCGTCGTACAGATAGTACAACCCCATTTGCACGGGGCGTCAACTCACTGAGGTAAAACCATGGACAAGCTTATCGCTTATGAAGTTCTCCTTGACCGGGCCGGCGGCGCCGTCCTGATCGCTATTGGCCTGATCACCGCGGCCGCCGCTCTGGCCCTCGCGATCTAAACCATGCTCAGGTCAACGGGTCAGAGGCCGCGGCGGATCCCGCCCGCGGCCTTTTTCGTATCCGGCGAATGGCGCGGCCCGGAGCGTCGCCTAAATGCCGCGCAGGCCGGCGGACTTCATCCCCACCCCGCCGGGGTGTCTTTCAACCGACACTGAAAGGCGCCTATGGTCTGGCTGTGAGCGCCGATTCACCTGGCGCCTTCGAGTTTCGAGTTCAGGAGGTTGCGTCTTCCAGACTGAAACCAAGCCCGCGTTGATACCGCACGGCCCGCCTCGCGGAGGCGCCCCATGCAGGTGATGAGCCGTCCGCCGACCGGTTTTCCGGCCCTGGTGCTGAACGCCGACTTCCGGCCGCTGTCCTACTATCCGCTGTCGCTGTGGCCCTGGCAGGAAGTGGTCAAGGCCGTGTTCCTCGACCGCGTCGATATCGTCTCCACCTACGACAAACTGGTGCATTCGCCGACCATGGAGATGCGTCTGCCCAGCGTGGTGTCGCTGAAGCAGTACGTGACCCAGGACCGCCCGCCGGCCTTCACCCGCTTCAACCTGTTCCTGCGCGACGGTTTCGCCTGCCAGTATTGCGGGTCGCCCGAGGAGCTGACCTTCGACCACGTCATCCCACGCTCGCGCGGCGGCCGCACCACCTGGCGCAACATCGTCACCGCCTGCGCGCCCTGCAACCTGGCCAAGGGCGGCCGCACTCCGCAGGAGGCGCGCATGACCCCGCGCCGCGAGGCCCGGCGCCCCAGCAGCTTCGAACTGCAGACCCAGGGCCGCCGCTTCCCGCCGCATCACCTGCACGAAAGCTGGCTCGACTACCTTTACTGGGACATCGAACTGCAGGCTTAGTCGAGGCCGTTCGGCGGCCCCGAGAAGCCGTTCGACAAAGCCACGCTTATCGTGGCTATCTTGGTTCCCAGCGGCGGCGACCCTTAACGATCTGATCGGTCGAAGCCTCAGCGTGCGTACAATTCCGCTTCGAGATCAGCGACGACGCCTCTGTAGAAGTGAACATGAGCCCGAAAAGGGCCCTTCAGAAACGGTCAGCTCGGGAGGAGCCAAGGTGAACAATAAAGTTCGATCCCTGTTGCTTTCGTTCGTAGCCCTCGCGGCGGCGGGCCCCGCGCTCGCCCAGGCGCCCGCCCCGGCTCAGGTCACCGCCATCCGAGCCGGCCGCCTGATCGACGGAACCGGCAAGGCGGCGGTGGAGAATGCCGTCATCATTGTCCGCGGCGAGCGGATCGAGAACGTCGGGCCGGCCGCCAGTGTCGCCATCCCCGCCGGCGCCAAGGTGATCGACCTGTCGCGGCAGACGGTGCTGCCCGGCCTGATCGACGGTCACACCCACCCGTACGAAAACCTGGACTGGACAGTGCCGGACACCGTGCGCATGACCTACATCGCCCAAGGCCTGCGCGTCGCCCTGCTGTCGGGCACCACCACCGCCTTCGTGCAGGGCGAGATTCACGGCATGGATGTCGTGGCGAGGGACGCGGTGCGCGAAGGCCGGCTGACCGGCCCGCGCGTCTATCCGTCCGGCCACTGGATCGCCACCACCTCGAGCTGGGGCGGGGTGCTTGACGAGACCTACGATGGCCCCGACGAAATCCGCAAGGCGGTGCGCCAGCAGTACCAGCTCGGCGCGCATCACATAAAGCTGCTGATGGAGCCCAAGGACTGGCGCTCGCAGCGCCCCTATCCGAAGGGGACCAGCAATTTCACCAAGGAGGAGCTCGACGCCGCGGTGAGCGAGGCGCATCGCCTCGGCGTGAAGGTCTTCGCCCACTCCTATGGCGACGCGATCAAGCTGGCCGTGGACGCGGGCGCCGACGTGATCATCCACGGTGAGGACCTTAACCCGGAGACGATCAGCCTGCTGCGCGAGAAGAACGTCGGCGTCATCGCCAATCTCGCCAACAAGTTCGGCCGGTACTATCCGGAACGGTGGACCGGGGCGGCGAAGTTGAATGGCCCCGTCGAGTGGGTGGACGCCTGGCGCCAGGCTGGGATGCGCGGGCGGCAGACCGACGCTGACTTCGGACGCGCCGTGCAGAAGCGCCTGGGCGAGCTGAGGGCGCTCAAACAAGCCGGGGTGGTCGTCGTCGCCGGCACCGACAATGTCCCCGGCATGGCGCAGATGGAGACCGAGCTGCTGGTTGAGGCCGGCTGGACTCCGCTGGAGGCAATCAGCGCCGCGACGGGCGCCTCGGCGAAACTGCTGGGCATCGACGGTGACGTCGGCGCCATCGTCAAGGGCCGCTTCGCCGACATCATCGCCGTGCCCGGCCGGCCGGACCAGAACATCAAGGACCTGAACGACGTTCGTTTCATCATGTGGAACGGCAAGGACTACAGCAACCTGAGCTGGAGATGACGTCGCCCGGCCGCGTGCAGGCCGACGGTTCACGCCGTCGGCGCCTGAGCGCTGTCCTGGCGCTGGTGTTTTTCGTCGCCGGAGGCGCCTTGGCATGGGCGCAGCCGGCCGTGCCTGTTCCTATTTTCAGGGCCGATCCGTTTTGGCCGAAAACCTTGCCCATGACCACTGACGCCAAGGGGCAGAAACACCAGTGGATCACCGGAGAGGTCGGCGGCAACTGCACCGACTCCCACGACAACATCTTCGTTCTCAATCGCGGATGGCAGCAGGGCGGCTCAGGCAAGCTTCTGCCGTTCGAAGCCATGAGCGGCGTCGCCGCGCCGCCCATCACCGTGTTCGATCCGGCCGGGAACCTGATCGGCAGCTGGGGCGACGCCTCGCTGCTGGCGCCGGGCGGCGGCACGAAGGTGATGCCGGAAGCCCTGCATGGATGTTTTGTCGACTACGAGAACAACATCTGGATCGGCGGCAGCGGCGACGGGGTGGTGCAGAAATACAATCACGACGGCAAGCTGTTGCTGCAGATCGGCACGAAAGGAGTTTGCGACGCGCCGGCGGATCCGAGCTCAACGGCGTTTTTCCCCACCTGCCGCAGTCCTGGAAGCAACAGCAGCAAGACCCAGCTGGATCGGCCGGCCGATATCGCCGTCGATCCGGCGGCCGATCCCGTCACCGGCCAGCGCGGCAGCGTCTACATCGCCGACGGCTATGGCAATCACCGCATCGTGGTGTTCGACAGCGTCGGCAGGTTCCTGCGCCAATGGGGTTCGGCCGGCGATGGTCCAGGGCAGTTTTCCTGCGAAGGCGGCGGTCATCCCCACTGCGTCGTGATCGGTGCGGACGACCTGATCTATGTGTGCGACCAGGGGCATAACCACGTTCAGGTTTTCGACAAGACCGGCGTCTTCAAGCGGGTTATCGCGGTGGATCCGCCGGGCTTCACCCAGGCTGGACTGCGAGCGAATGACATCGCCTTCTCCACCGACCCCCAACAGACCTATTTCTATTCGACCGATGTCGGAAACGGCAATGTGTGGATCGTCAACCGTGAAACCGGAAAGGTGGTCGGCTCGCTGGGCGCCATGGGTCATCAGCCGGGTCAGTTCGTCGGCTCGCACACCGTGAACGTCGATTCCAAAGGCAATGTCTATGTCGGCGAAGCGGGCGGCGGTCGCCGCATCCAGAAGTTCACCAAAGTGAACTAGCGCCTAATGGTAGTAGAGGCCGCGGCTCTGCAGCTTGCGGCACACGGCTTCCGCGTAGTGCAGGTCCGGATAAATGATCCAGGACATGTCGGCGGTGCGTCCGCCCTGATGAAACTGGGTGATCGTGTCGCGCGTCTGCTGGGCGGCCCGGGCGGCGACCTGGCCGATCAGGACATTCTGGATGATCAGAAGGGCGAAGCAGACCACGAACCCGGCCTCCACCCACCGGCGCCGCTCATGCCACTGGCGGTTCAGCCAGGGCAGGGCAAGCATGAGCAAGCCGATGTGGAGCGGCGTAAGGTAGATTCGGTAGCGCACCGGGACATCGACCGCCTCCGACACGTCCTTGCGCGCGATCGCGGCCAGAAGGGCCGTGCCCAGGGACAGCACGACGAACGCGATGGCGATCCGCTCGCTGCGCGCAGCCTCCCGCCCGCCCTTTTTTATGATCGACAGGATCGCGCAGCCGAACAGCAGCACGCCGATCATCCGCCCCTCGACGCCGAAAGCGCGAACCCAGGGCAGGCCGAGATAGGTAAAGAAATAGTCGACCGATTTGAACAGGGAGGTATGCGAATATCCCGCGCCGACGCCCTCGGCGGTCTGGCCGTAAAGGTAGGCCGCCCCGAACACGGCGCCGAAAGCGAGGACGGCGGCCAGCCAAGCGCGATCGGCCTTGCCGCCCCGCCAGGCCTTAAAGGCGAAGACGGGGAAGAGCACCAGCCCGACCGCGTTGCTGAAGGCCGCCGCGCAAATACAGACGAGGGCGGCGACGCGACGCAGGGTAGCGGCCCTCGGCCCCCGGTCAGGCCCTGTCCCCGCCAACAGCAGCGCCAGGATCGCGAAAAGCGTCGTGTGCACCGCGGGTGTGTTGGCCGGCACGCTCACGTTGGCGGCGTTCGACGCCCCGAGCAGCAGCATCACGGCAAGCGCGGTCGCGGGAAGTGTCAGCGCCTCGGGCGCGGCGCGCCAGACCTCGCGGGCCAACAGGAACAGCACCACCGCCATGCACAGGGCCGCCACCGCGACGAAGATGAGGCTGGTGCCGCCGAACAGGCTCACATCGAGCTCGATCAGGAATCGGTAGAACGGCAACCGATGATGCGTGTGCGGCTCGAACAGATACCGGAGGGTGTGTCCGCCGTTTTCATTTCGAAGATAGAAATCGATCAGGTCGAACTGATCGGCGAACGGCCGCAGGACTCGAGTCTGGTAGGTGAAATAAACGAATAGCGGAAACTGCACGAGGAGCGCCACCAGGCTCACCACGCGGAGCCAGGACGGCGTGGCGCCCAATAACGCTTTCGCCCAGGTTCCGGTCCGTACCAATACCGCCTGATCCACCTTGATCTCCCAGTTGGATACCTCGCACAACTCTAATCGGAAGACCAGCGGTGCGCGCCTTTGACCACGGCAGGGAAAACGCGCGCTGAATTATTGTCGGCGGCCGAAGCCCGACATAGGGGGGGTGAGCCGCGTTCGCGACGTCTAGAAGTGGGGAGCCTAGATGGAAGCCGCGGAATACGGGCTGATGGACGCCGCCGAGGATGCGATGTGGTGGTATCGCGCCCTGCATCTACGCCTGTTCGCGGCCTTGGAGGGCGTCACCGGAAAGCTGCTCGACGCCGGCTGCGGCACGGGCGGGTTTCTCAGGCGCGTCGCGGCGGAGCGGCCTGACATCGCCGCCTGCGGCGTGGACATCTCACCCTTCGCGGCGAGGCGGGCGGCGGCGAAATCGGGGACTCCGGCAGCGGCCGCCTCGCTCCAGGCGCTTCCGTTCGCTGATGGAGCCTTCGACGCGGCGGTCTCCGCGGATGTCCTTTGCCACAAAGCAGTCGATCCGCCCGCCGCCCTGACGGAGCTGGCGCGGGTGTTGCGGCCGGGAGGGCTCCTGATCCTCAACCTGCCTGCCTACGAATGGCTCACCTCAGCGCACGACAGGCGGGTGCACACGGCCCGGCGCAGCACGCCCGCGGGCCTGCGTGGGCTACTGGCCGCCGGCGGCTTCACCGAGGTCAAGGCCACACATTGGAACGGCCTTCTTCTGCCGTTGATGGTCGTCGAACGGAAGGTGCTTGCCCGCTCTCCCGAAGCGGACTCCGACGTTAAGCCCTTCCATCCCTGGCTGGATGCGGCGTTCTTCGCCGTCACCGAGATTGAGCGGCGACTGCCCTTCGCCCCGCCCGCCGGCGGTTCCGTTCTGGTGACCGCCCGCGCGCCCCGGCGCCCGGGCTCCCTGGGATTTCCGCCTGGCGCGCAGCCAGCCTTCGACGCCGGTTTCGGAGGAATTGCATGATCACCGCTTCGGCGCCCGGACTTTCCATTGTCATCCCCGTCTACAACAGCCGCGAAACGATCGGCCAGTTGCTGGACGCGCTCAGCGCACTGCAACCGGAAGGTGGGCTGGAAATTGTCCTGGTCAACGACGGGAGCCTGGACCGCACTCACGAGCTCTGCACGGCCATCGTGGGCCGGGCCGCCATCCCCATGGTCTATGTCGAGCACATGCGCAATTTCGGCGAGCACAACGCCGTGTTGACCGGGCTGCGGCATGCGCGCGGATCCTATGTGATCACGATGGACGACGATCTCCAGAACCCGCCCGGGGAGGTGGTTCGGCTGTACGACCATACGCGCAAAGCAGGGCTCGACGTCGTCTACACCCGTTATGCGGTCAAGGCGCACGCGGGCTGGCGTAACCTGGGCAGCCGCTTCTCGAACTGGGTGGCTGACCGCCTGTTGGACAAGCCCAAGGGACTCTATCTGTCGTCGTTCCGCTGCATGTCCGGCCCCACCGCGAAGGCCGTGGCCGATTACCGCGCGCCCTATCCGTACATCGACGGCCTGCTGATGCAGGTGACCCAGAAAATCGGGTCGCTGGAGGTCGCGCATCTGCCGCGCGCGCACGGCGTCTCCAACTACAACATGCGGCGGCTGGTGCGCCTCTGGCTCAATCTAGCCACAAGCTTCTCCCTGCTGCCGCTGAGGCTGGCGACCGTCGCCGGGGCCTTGATGGGCATCGCGGGCGTGCTGGGCGCCGCCGCCATCGTCGTCGAGGCTCTGCTGGTCGGCACACCGTCCGGCTGGGCCTCTATCGCGGTCATTCTGCTGCTGGTCGGTGGGCTGCAATGCATGATGCTCGGCATCATCGGTGAATATGTCGGGCGAACCTTTCTGGCGGCGAGCGGAAAGCCGCAGTCCGCTGTTCGCTCCGTGACGATGAGCACGCCGGCCGAGAGCATTGGCCAGCCCGCGCGTCGGCCGACGGTCGTCAGCCTGTGAGCGGCTTGGCGACGTCATGGGCAGCCCTGGTCCTTTCGATCATCGCCAGCATCGCCGGCCAGGCCTTGCTGAAAGCCGGCGCCGGCGCCGGCGACTTCCGCGCGCAGCTGCTTGATGGCCGCAGCATCGCCGGGCTGGCGGCCTACGCGGGCGCGGCGTTTCTCTACATGCTGGCGCTTCGGCAACTGCCGATGTCGGTGGCCTTGCCCTTCACGGCCGTCTCCTACCTCGCCGCGGCGGGCGTCGGCTACTTCGCCTTCGCCGAGCGGCTGAATCTCGCGCAGATGGCCGGCATTCTTGTCATAGCCGTGGGGGTGATAGTGTTGGCCACAGGGTCGGCGGGGGATCCCGGCGCCTGACACCGCCTTACAGTCCGAAAGAGATTTCCGCCAACCCGGCCCGGACAACCGTGAGCGCGGGCCTCCTCGCTGAGGCCGGCTTCAAACGACCGGCGTGAAACGGCGCCGGACCGCCGTTTTGGCGCCCTTTTCATGCCGCGAAACCCTTCCTAAATCGCATCCATCGGGCGGTCCCGCACGGTCGCCCGCCTTGCCTGAAACAAGAGTGAGGATGTCATGAGGAAACTAATTCCCGCCGCCATCGTGCTGGGCTCCGCCGCCACCCTGATCGCGCAAGCCGCCTCGGCGCAATACCCCGGCGGCCCCTACAACACCGCGCTCGGGCCGGCCGCCTACAAGGGCGCCAAGGAGCCGGAGGAAGTGCCGTGGGTTCCACCGGGCGGGCAGGCTCCCAGCCAGGGCGCGGCGGCCACGTCGGGCAATCAGACATCGTCGACCGGGTCGGCGGCTCCGGCCCAGTCTTCCGCGCCCGCCTCCCGCTAGGAGACGCCCGCTTCAAGCGCCAGGCGCAGGAGGTCGGCGGTGCGGGTGACGCCGAGCTTGGTCTTGATCAGGCTGCAGTTGTTGGCGATCGTTTTGTAGCCAAGGCCCAGGGCATCGGCGATTTCGCCTAGGCTCTTGCCCGCCGCCAGGTGGCGCAGGATTTCCAGCTCGCGCGGCGCCAGCTGCGCCAGCGAGCCGGGCTGGGCCGAGGGCTGTGTGGCCAGGGCCTGGGCGATCTCCTGCTCGACATAGCGTCCGCCGGCGGCAACGCGACGGATGGCGGTCAAGAGTTCGTCCGGGGCGGCGTTCTTGCTCACATAGCCTTGCGCCCCGGCCTCCAGCGCGCGGGTCACATAGAGCGGCTCGGCGTGCATGCTCAGCACCAGGATCGGCGCCGGCCCGATCTGCCGCAGGCGGGCGATCAGTTCGATGCCGCCCAGCTCGGGCAGGTTCAGGTCGAGGATAATCAGGTCGAGCCTGTGCGCCTTCGCCAGCGCCAGGCTTTGACGGCCGGTCGCGGCTTCCAGGATATCGTCGGTGTCGGCCGCCACGGCCAGCAGCCGGCGAAGGCCGGCGCGGACGATGGCGTGATCGTCGACCAGCAGAATCTTCATGCGATCGCCGCCAGTTCGAGCCGCGCCGCGGTGGTCCAGCCGCCCTGCTTGTGCGGGCCATAGGTCAGAGAACCGCCCGCCGCCGCCACCCGCTCGCCCATGCCGACCAGGCCAAGGCCGCCGGACCCGCCCGTCGCCTTGCTTCCCGCGCCATCATCCGTGACCGAGACCCGCAGCGCCCGGCCGCCGTCCAAAACCAGGCGGATGTGGATCGTCGCCGGGTCGCCGTGGCGCACG
>CANJOB010000025.1 GCA_947475655.1 Caulobacterales bacterium
ACGAGGCCCTTCTCGGTGCCGACCGCCACGCCGATGTCGTAGTGGTTCTTGTAGACGATGGAGTCGCCGTCGATTTCCGCGTTCACATCCGGCACGGCTTCCAGCGCGGCGATTACGGCTTTGACGAAGAAGCTCATGAAACCGAGCTTCACGCCGTGGCGCTTTTCGAACGCGTCCTTGTACTGATTGCGCAGCGCCATGACGGCCGTCATGTCCACCTCGTTGAAGGTGGTCAGCATGGCGGCGGTGTTCTGCGCTTCCTTCAGCCGGCGCGCGATGGTCTGGCGCAGGCGCGTCATCTTCACCCGCTCTTCGCGCTCGCCCGTGGCGCGCGGCGCGGCGGGCGCGGCGGCGGCCGGAGCCGAAGCGCGGGATTCCAGAGCCGCCAGGGCATCGCCCTTGGTGACGCGGCCGTCCTTGCCCGAGCCGGCGACGGCGGAAAGATCGATGTTGTTCTCGGCGGCGACACGCTGGGCCGAGGGCGCGGCAGCGGGCGCGGCCGCCGGGGCGGGAGCCGCTTTCGCGGGCACGGGCGCCTGGGCCGGTTCAGCCTTGGCGGCGGGGGTGGCAGGCGCCGCTCCGGCCTTGCCGGCGGTGACGCTGCCGAGCAGGGCGCCGGGAACCACTGTCGCGCCTTCGGCGGCGTTGATCGCTTCCAGCACGCCGTCGGCGGGGGAGGCGACTTCCAGGCTGACCTTGTCGGTTTCCAGCTCGACCAGGATCTCGTCCTTCTTCACCGCGTCGCCGGGCTTCTTGGTCCAGCGGGCCACGGTGGCCTCGGAAACGGATTCGCCCAGGGCGGGGGTTTTGATGTCGGCCATCTGACTAGGACTTTCGGGTCAACTCGAGTGTGGGTGTGTGTTCAGGTTTTCAGGAGAAGGCTTCGGTGAGTAAGGTCTCGAGCTCTTTCTTGTGGCGGCTCATCAGGCCCGCCGCCGTCGACGCGCTGGCCGGACGGCCGACGTAGCGCGCGCGCTTGGCCTTGATGTCCATCTTCTCGAGCGTGAGTTCGAGCCACGGATCGACGAAGGTCCAGCCGCCCATGTTCTTCGGCTCTTCCTGGCACCAGACCAGGTCGGCGTTCTTGAACCGGCCGAGCACCGCCATCAGCGACTTCATCGGCCAGGGATAGAACTGCTCCAGACGCAGCAGATAGATGTCGTCGCGCTTGGTCTCCTCGCGCTTCTCCAGCAGGTCGAAATAGACCTTGCCCGAGCAGAGGATGACCTTCTTGATATCGGCGTCGGCCTTGAGCGTGACGCCGCCGACATCGCAGCCGGCCTCGGCGCCGTCCACCATCACGCGATGGAAGCTGTTGGCCTCGGCGAAGTCGGCCAGGTTGCTCACCGCGCGCTTGTGGCGCAGCAGGCTTTTCGGCGTCATCACCACCAGCGGCTTGCGGAACTCGCGGTGCATCTGGCGGCGCAGCACGTGATAATAGTTGGCCGGTGTCGTGCAGTTGACGATCTGCATGTTGTCCTCGGCGCAGGACTGCAGGAAGCGCTCCAGGCGCGCCGAGCTATGCTCGGGACCCTGGCCCTCATAGCCGTGCGGCAGCAGCATGACGAGGCCGCTCATGCGCAGCCACTTGCGTTCGCCGCTGCTAATGAACTGATCGATCACCACCTGGGCGCCGTTCACGAAGTCGCCGAACTGGCCTTCCCACAGCACGAGCGTGTTGGGGTCGGCGAGGCTGAAGCCGTACTCGTAGCCGAGCACCGCTTCTTCCGAGAGCGCGCTGTCGATCACCTCATAGGGCGACTGTCCGGGACGGATGTTGTTCAGCGGCGTGTAGTGTTCCTCGGTGACCTGGTCGATCAGGTCGCTGTGCCGCTGGGTGAAGGTGCCGCGCACGCTGTCCTGGCCGGACAGCCGCACGGGCGTGCCCTCGTCTAGCAGTGTGGCGAAGGCCAGGTGCTCGCCGAGCGCCCAGTCGATGCCCTTGCCCGCCTCGATGGCGGCGCGGCGGCCGTCGACCATGCGCTTGACGGTCTTGTGGATGTTGAAGCCTTCCGGCACCGCGGTGATCTTGCGGCCCAGTTCCTTCAGCCGGTTGACCGAGACGCCGGTCTCGCCGCGGTTGTCCTCGCCCTTGGGCAGGGTCAGGCCGGCCCACTTGCCGTCAAGCCAGTCCGCCTTGTTGGCCTTGTAGGTCTTGCCGGCCTCGAACTCGGCGTCGAGGAAGGCGTCGAACTCGGCGACCCAGCCGTCGACTTCCTCGCGGGTGATGACGCCCTCGCCGATCAGCCGCTGGCTGTAGATCTCGCGCGTCGACGGATGGTCCTTGATCACCGCGTACATGCGCGGCTGCGTCATGGTCGGGTCGTCGCCTTCGTTGTGGCCGAAGCGACGGTAGCAGAACATGTCGACCACCACGTCCTTGCAGAACTTCTGGCGGTATTCGGTGGCCACCTTGGCGGCGAAGACGACCGCTTCGGGATCGTCGCCGTTGGCGTGGAAGATCGGCGCCTCGACCATCAGCGCCACGTCCGACGGATAGGGCGATGAGCGCGAGTAGCGCGGGTCGGTGGTGAAGCCGATCTGATTGTTGACGATGAAGTGCACCGTGCCGCCGGTGCGGTAGCCTTTCAACCCCGACAGGGTGAAGCATTCGCTTATCACGCCCTGGCCGGCGAAGGCGGCGTCGCCGTGCAGCAGCAGCGGCATGACGTGGCTGCGGCCGGCGTCCGGCTGTTCGCGCAGCAGGAACGCCTGTTTGGCGCGCGCCTTGCCGATCACTACCGGATTGACGATCTCCAGGTGCGACGGGTTGGCGGCCAGCGACAGGTGCACGCTGTTGCCGTCGAACACGCGGTCGCTGGAAGCGCCCATGTGGTACTTCACGTCGCCCGAACCCTCGATGTCGGAGGGCACGGAAGAGCCGCCTTGGAACTCGTGGAAGATCACGTGGTAGGGCTTGCCCATCACGGCGGCCAGCACGTTGAGGCGGCCGCGGTGCGGCATGCCGATGGAGATGTCCTTCACCCCCAGGGCGCCGCCGCGCTTGATGATCTGCTCCAGGGCGGGAATCGCCGCCTCGCCGCCGTCCAGGCCGAAGCGCTTGGTGCCGGGGAAGCGCTTGTGCAGGAAGCGTTCGAAGCCCTCGCCCTCGATCAGCTTCTTGAGGATGGCGACCTTGCCGTCCTTGGTGAAGGAGATTTCCTTGTCGCGGCCCTCGATGCGCTCCTGCAGCCAGGCCTTCTCCTCAGGATCGGAGATATGCATGTATTGCACGCCCAGGTCGCTGCAGTAGGTGCGGCGCAGGATCGCCAGGATCTCGCGGATGGTCGAGGTCTCGATGCCGAGCACGTTGTCGAGGAAGATCGGCCGGTCGAAGTCGGCCTCGGCGAAGCCGTAGGTGGCCGGATCGAGCTCGCTGGCGTCGCGCTTGGGGCTGAGGCCCAGCGGATCGAGGTTGGCCGCCAGGTGGCCGCGCATGCGGTAGGCGCGGATCATCATGATGGCGCGCAGGGAATCCAGGGTGGCGGCGCGCACCGCTTCCGACGACGAACCGGGCGCCTTGCCCTCGATGGCCTTGGCTAGCTTGGCCTCGACGGCGGGGGCGACCGAGGACCATTGGCCGTCGAGCGCCGACAGCCAGTCGGGACGGGCGCCGGGAACGGTCTTGGGGGTCCAGGCCGGCTTGGCGGCGGCGGCGACCACTGCCTCGTTCTTTTCCGGAAGAGTGGCGAAGAAGGCCTGCCAGGAGGGCTCGACGGAGGCGGGATCGGCGGCCCAGCGGGCGTAGAGGTCCTCCACGAAGGCGGCGTTGGCGCCATAGAGGAAGGAGGTCTCGGTCAAGACCTGATTGATGATGCCTGCGTCGTCCGCCATCTGCGTTCCGCCCTTGCCATCCGAATCCGGCGCGACTCGCCGGTCATCTGGTTTCTAATCGGGGTTTATATAGGGTCTCTTAAGTCCGTTTTCCCGGCGAGCCCGATTGTGCTTCGCCGCCTAGCCCTTGAGCACTTCCAGCAGGGTTTCGCCCAGGCGCGCTGGGGACGGCGACACGCGGATGCCTGCCGCCTCCATGGCCGAGATCTTGTCCTCGGCGCCGCCCTTGCCGCCGCTGATGATGGCGCCGGCGTGGCCCATGTGGCGTCCCGGAGGCGCCGTGCGCCCGGCGATGAAGCCGACCATCGGCTTCTTGCGCCCGCGCTTGGCTTCGTCGCGGATGAACTGGGCCGCTTCCTCCTCGGCGCTGCCGCCGATCTCGCCGATCATGACGATCGACTTGGTAGCTTCGTCGGCCAGGAAGAGTTCCAGCACGTCGATGAATTCAGTGCCCTTGACCGGGTCGCCGCCGATGCCGACGGCGGTGGTCTGGCCCAGGCCCGCGTTGGTGGTCTGGAACACCGCCTCGTAGGTGAGGGTGCCCGAGCGGCTGACAACGCCGACGGTGCCCTTGGAGAAGATCGAGCCCGGCATGATGCCGATCTTGCATTCGCCGGGGGTCAGGACGCCGGGGCAGTTGGGCCCGATCAGGCGCGACTTGGAGCCCATCAGCGCCTTCTTGACCCGGACCATGTCCAGCACCGGGATGCCCTCGGTGATGCAGACGATCAGCGGCACCTCGGCCTCGATCGCTTCCAGGATCGAATCGGCGGCGAAGGGCGGGGGCACGTAGATCACGCTGGCGTCGGCGCCGGTGGCGGCGCGCGCTTCGGAAACCGTGTCGTACACCGGCAGGCCGATATGGGTCTGGCCGCCCTTGCCGGGGGTGACGCCGCCGACCATCTTGGTGCCGTAGGCGATGGCCTGTTCGGAGTGGAAGGTGCCTTGGGCGCCGGTGATGCCCTGGCAGATGACCTTGGTGTTGGCGTTGACGATGATCGACATGACTTACGCGCCCCTCACGGCGGCGACGATCTTCTCAGCGCCGTCCGACAGATCGTTGGCGGCGATGACGTTCAGGCCGCTTTCGGAGATGATTTTCTTGCCCAGTTCGACGTTGGTGCCTTCCAGACGCACCACCAGGGGAACCGTCAGCCCGACGTCCTTCACCGCGGCGATGACGCCCTCGGCGATGATGTCGCAGCGCATGATGCCGCCGAAGATGTTGACCAGGATGCCTTTCACCGCCGGGTCGGCGGTGATGATCTTGAAGGCGGCCGTCACCTTCTCGGTCGTGGCGCCGCCGCCGACGTCGAGGAAGTTGGCCGGCTCGGCGCCGTAGAGCTTGATGATGTCCATGGTCGCCATGGCCAGGCCGGCGCCGTTGACCATGCAGCCGATCTCGCCGTCGAGGGCGATGTAGGCGAGGTCGTACTTGGAAGCCTCGATCTCCTTGGGGTCTTCCTCGGTGGTGTCGCGCAGCTCGACGATGTCGGGGTGGCGGAACAGGGCGTTGCCGTCGAACGACAGCTTGGCGTCCAGCACGCGGAGGTGATCGTCGGCGGTGACGATCAGCGGATTGATCTCCAGCATGGCCATGTCCTTGGCCATGAAGGCTTCGTACAGTTGGCGCAGCAGGCTGCCGGCTTCCTTGGCCAGGCCGCCGCTGAGGCCCAGGGCCTTAGCCAGGTTGCGGGTATGAGTCGGCCAGACCCCGGTGGCGGGGTCGATGGTGAAACTATGTATTTTTTCCGGCGTGTTGTGGGCCACGTCCTCGATGTCCATGCCGCCCTCGGTGGAGGCGACGACGCTCACCTTGCTGCTGACCCGGTCGACCAGCAGGGAGAGGTAGAATTCCTTGGCGATGGCCGCGCCTTCCTCGATGTAGAGGCGGTTGACCTGTTTGCCCTTGGGTCCGGTTTGGTGCGTCACCAGAACCCGGCCGAGCATCTCGGCAGCGTTGGCCTCCACCTCGGCGACCGACTTGACGACGCGGACGCCGCCCTTGGCTTCCGGCCCCAGACCTTCAAATCGGCCCTTGCCGCGGCCGCCGGCGTGGATCTGGCTCTTGACCACGAACACCGGCGTACCGAGCTTTTCAGCGGCGGCCTTGGCCTCGGCAGGAGTGAAGACGGCGACGCCCCGGGGAACCGGAACGCCGAACTCGGCTAGGACGGCCTTGGCCTGATGCTCATGGATATTCATCGTGCGCCTTTATTCCCCGCTCCCCATTGGGTTGCGCCTTATAGGAGCGCGCGTGAAGCTGCGCAACCGCTTGCGCGGCTAAAAGCGCGGAGTTAGTCTTAGCTAGACCTAGCTAAGGATGTAACATGACCACCATCAACATGTTCGACGCCAAGAGCCGGCTGTCGAAACTGGTCGAGCTGGTGGAGTCCGGCGCCGAGGCGGAGATCATCATCGCCCGCAACGGCAAGCCGGCGGCGCGGCTGGCGCCGCTGCGCGACCGGGTCCAGGGCAAGCGGATCGGCGTCGCCGAGGGCCAGTTCTCGGTGCCGGACGACCTCGACGGCGAGAACGAGCTGATCGCCGCCCTGCTCGGCGGCGCCCGCTAGTGCGGCTGCTGCTCGACACCCAGGTGGCCCTGTTCGCCCTGGCCGACCCGGAGAAGCTGACCGCCCAGGCCCACGACCTGATCGCCGACCCGCGCAACGCCGTCTTCGTCAGCGTCATCAGCCTGTGGGAGATCTCGCTCAAGCACGGCCTGGCGCCGACCGGGGCGGCGCGGATGCCGATCGACGGCGCGCGGGCGGCCGAGTTGTTCCAGCGCGCCGGCTACGAGATGATCGACCTGACCCCCGCCCATGTGCTGTTCGCCGAGGGCCTGCCGATGCTGCACCCCGACCCGTTCGACCGGCTGCTGGCGGCCCAGGCCCTGTCCGAGCCCATGCGCCTGCTGACCCGCGACGCGCGCATGGCCGCCTACAGCGACGCGATCGTGCGGGTTTAGCGGCTACCCGAAAAGCACCCGCCACATCAGCCGGCCGGGCAGGAAGCTGAAGCCGCCGGCGATCACCAGCCCGCCGACGACGATGCCGGTCATGAACCGCTGGTGCAGCAGCACGCGATGGGTGCGGGCGGCCCAGACGCCGATCGGGGCGGCGATCGCGGTCCAGCCCGACAGGATGTGGATCCAGGAAAGCTTCCCCGGATCGAGCTCGCGGATGAAGAAGGACGACAGGGCGGTGGTCATCATCAGCACCACCGAGGCCCAGCCGACCACCCGATGCGCCCGCGATCCCTTGGCGGCCGACAGCATGTACATGGCCACCACGAGCGCGCTGAGCGCCGCCAGCAGGTGCAGCTGGATCACCCACCCCTGCCGCGCCAGCAGACTCCAGTCGGGGGCGTGAAGCCCGGCGCCCACATTGCCCAGGTTGTCGCGCAGAACCCACAGCACGGCGGCGTTGATGGCGATGGCCGGCAGGGCGACCACGCGCAAGGTGGCGGCGAGGGAGGCGGCGGGTTTCATCTGATCTCCTGTCTTGTCAGGTCGGGATTGGGCGGCGAAGCTGCCGCTCCTCATCCGGGCCGGAAACCGCCGATGCGTGACCGAACCGATTCCCTGCGCCAACCGACGCCGCCCGCCGTTGGCGCTTCGCCAATGACGGCCCTGGGGGCGGCTCCCGGCGCAGGCGCGCCGGGCGGCCTGGGCTGGACCTTCCGCCGCGTGCTGCCCGCCGCCGCCGTGGCCGGGCTGTTCCTGGCCCTCGCCGGGGCGTTCGGCACCGGCCAGGCCCCGCTGTTCGTCCGCCTGACCTACTGGCTGGGCATGATGCTGGGCGGGACTTTCACGGCGGTGATGACCGGCGAGTGGCTGGGCCGCGCCCTCAAGGTCGACCGCTGCGCCTGGCAGTGGGGGGTCAGCCTGACCGCGACCCTGGTCCCGCCGTTCTCGGTCGTGGTCTGGCTGGTGTCCGACCTGGTGTTCTTCGGCCGCGTCCTGCCGGAGCGGCTGGCGGGCTACGCGGTGGCGGTGCTGGCCATCACCGGGGCCATGACCGCGATCTCGATGCTGACGACGCGGGCCCTGGCCCCGCCGGGCGAAGCGGCGCCGGCCGTCCCCGCGCCCAACCCTTTCCTGGCCCGCCTGCCGCCGGCGCTGCGCGGAGCCAAGCTGTGGGCGGTGGAATCGCAGGACCACTACCTGCAGGTCCACACCAGCGCCGGGCGCGAACTGATCCTGATGCGGCTGAGCGACGCCCTGGCCGAGCTTTCCGGGCTCGAGGGGATGCAGACCCACCGCTCTTGGTGGGTGGCGCGCGACGCCGTGCAGGCCGTGCAACGGCGCGACGGCCGCGCGGTCCTGACCCTGGAGGGCGGGCTGCAGGTGCCCGTCAGCCGCGCCCACGCCCCGGCGTTGCGCCAGGCCGGCTGGCTTTAGGCGGCCATGCCACAGGCCCTTCTATGGCCACAAGCGTCGGGTTATGAACGGACATGGCCCGCGCCCGCCGCACCGTCCTGATCATCGCCGTCCTGTTTACGGCGACGGCCGCTCGCGCCCAGGCTCCCGCGCCGCTGCAGCCGGTCGACACGCCGCAAGCCCCGGCGCCCGCCACCGTCCTGACGCAGCCCGCGCCGCGCGCCCTGCCCGGCGTCGCGGCCCCACCGCCGCTCGCGGCGCCGCCGACCTCGGCCCCGACTTCGATCGACGACCTCCTCGACCAGAGCACCGACGTCGAGCCGGACCAGGCCCCGCCGCCGCCGCCCGCCGACTACGGCCTGACCTCCGACCAGCTCGACCAGCGCATCCGCGGAGCCTCCGCCGCCGCCCAGGTGCTACAGGGGCCGATGGACGGCGCCTGGTCGCTGCAAGGCCCCGAGGGCGACGCCCTCTACAGTTTCCTGTTCGTCGATCCCAACCGCCCGGCGGCCACGCTCGAGGGCGCCTGGCGCGACCATCGCCGCGGCGAGGGCATGAGCGCCACCGGCGTGATCGCCAACCTGCAGCGCACCGCCAACCTGCTGCAGGCCTCGTTCTACCCCAAGGGCGGGGCCGAGACGGCGACCCTCAGCCTGATCCAGAACGCCGACGGCGGCTGGACCGGCCAGCTGGTGCAGGGCGGGGTCACCACCCCGGTGCGCATGATCCGCAACGAACCGATGCTGAACGTGGCGCCGATGCGCGTGGCGGGGGCCGGGGTGGTGTCGCCCTACCGCTCAGTCGCGCCCGCCCGCAAGGTGGTCAAGAAGAAGGTGGTCAAGAAGCGGGTGGCCAGGAAGCCTGTGCGCAAGAAGGCGCCGGTCCGCAAGAAGCGGGCTTAGTCTTTCATCGTCTTTCATCCGCTCATCCCGGCGAATGCCGGGACCCAGATGACAAAACGCCATCCGCGGCGAGTTCGAGCCATACGATCTGGGCCCCGGCATTCGCCGGGGTGAGCGGCCTTCTAGGTCAGCCCCAGCGCGCCTTTGGCCGCCGCCACCGCCGCCGCCAGCGTCTCCGCCTCGTAAGCCACCGCCTCGCCGACGCCCCACACGGGCCCGGGCCAGGCCGCATCGCCCGACCGCCGCCCGACCACATGCAGGTGCAGCTGCGGGGTGACATTGCCGAGCGCGCCCAGGTTCAGCTTCTCCACCGCCAGGCCGACGGCCGCGCCCACGGCGCGCACGGCGTTTCCGGCGGCGACCGCCTCCTCCATCAGCAGGGCGCGCGAGGCCTGGTCCAGGTCCTCGACCTCACGCAGGCCTTCGCGGCGCGGGATCAGGATCAGCCACGGCCAGCGGGCGTCGGCCTGCAGCCGGACCTCGCAAAGCCCCAGCCCGCCAAGGCTGACAGAGCCCGGGGCGAAGGCGGGATCGAGGATAAAGCCCAAATCGTCCATACCCCTCTCTTGCAGGCCGGGCCGTGCGGGTCTAGACGGCGCGGCGACAACTCCAGGCTCCTTACGGAAGTGAGAAACTAAATGGCTCGAGCGAAAATCGCCCTCATCGGCGCCGGCGCGATCGGCGGCACCCTGGCTCACGTCGCCGCCCGCGAGGAACTGGGCGACGTGATCCTGTTCGACATCGCCGAGGGTGTGCCGCAGGGCAAGGCTCTGGATCTGGCCCAGGCCTCGTCCGTGTTCGGCAAGGACAGCCTGCTGAAAGGCGCCAACGACTACGCCGATATCGCCGGCGCCGACGTCTGCATCGTCACCGCCGGGGTGCCGCGCAAGGCCGGCATGACCCGCGACGACCTGCTGGGCATCAACCTGAAGGTCATGAAATCGGTCGGCGAGGGCATCAAGGCCCATGCCCCCAACGCCTTCGTGGTCTGCATCACCAACCCGCTCGACGCCATGGTCTGGGCCCTGCGCGAACTCTCCGGCCTGCCGCACAACAAGGTGGTCGGCATGGCGGGCGTGCTCGATAGCGCCCGCTTCCGCTGGTTCCTGGCCGAGAAGCTGGGCGTGTCGGTGGAAGACGTCCACGCCTGGACCCTTGGCGGCCACGGCGACGACATGGTGCCGATGGTGCGCTACTCGACTGTCGGCGGCCTGCCCCTGCCGGTGCTGGTCGAACAGGGAACCCTGAGCCAGGCCGAGCTGGACGGCATTGTCGAGCGCACCCGCAAGGGCGGCGGCGAGATCGTCGCCCTGCTGAAGAACGGTTCGGCCTTCTACGCCCCAGCCGAGAGCGCCATCGCCATGGCCAAGTCGTACCTGAAGGACAAGAAGCGCGTCCTGCCGGTGGCGGCGCATCTGACCGGCCAGTACGGCCAGAAGAACCTCTATGTCGGCGTGCCGGCCGTGATCGGCGCCGGCGGCGTCGAGAAGGTGATCGAATTCCCGATGGACGACGGCGAAAAGGCCATGTTCGCCAAGTCGGTGGAGTCGGTGCAGGGGCTCATCGCTGCCTGCAAAACCATCGAACCCAGCCTCGCCTAGAGGCATGTGACCGCTGGTGCGCCCTTGCAGGCGCTCCAGCGTCACAATTCGGGGCCAATTGTCCCACAGCTTCCCCTTGGTGGGGCGGGGGAATAGATGATCGGACAATCCGCGTCGCGCGCGCTCAAACTGGGTTGGATGCTGGCCTGCGCCGGCGGCGCCGAGGCCTGGGCCCAGGAAACCGTCACCCCCAACGAGGCCGACCTGGCGGCAGCCTCGGCCCCGGCCAATGGCGTGATCGCCTACACGCCGTCGTTCTTCGCCGAGTTTCGGCCGTCCACCGCCCAGGACATGATCAACCGCATCCCGGGCTTCTCCTACAACAAGGGTGACGAGGTGCGCGGGTTCGGCGGCGCGGCCGGCAACGTGCTGATCGACGGCGAACGTCCCTCGTCCAAGGCCGTGACCCTGGACGACGCCCTGCGCCGCATCCTGCCGCACCAGGTCGAGCGCATCGACCTGATCCGCGGCGGCGCCCCCGGCATCGACATGCAGGGCCAGGCGGTGGTGGCCAACGTCATCCGCAAATCCGGCGCCGACACCAGCATCACCCTGGAGACGGCGCTCAAGCTCTACAACGACCACCCGATGGGCGCCTGGCCGCGCATCGATGTCGCCACGCGCATCGGGGAACTGCGACTGAACGGCTCCATGAACGCGCGCATGGAAAAGTTCCAGAATGAGAGCGGCAACGGCAATTTCATCCGCCGCAACGGCCGCGGCGAGGTGATCGCGCGCGGGCCGTTCCACGCCGACATCGAGCACCGCGCCTACGGCTTCAATGGCGCGGCGGAATACAGGAACCTGCGGCTCAACGTCGGCGGCGACCGACAGGAATACCCGCGCACCGAATACGCCAACTTGATCAGCAATCTCGGCGTGCGCACCACCGAGAAGACCGTCAACGATCAGGTCTTGGACAAGGCCGAGATCGGCGGCGACTATCAGCAGCAGCTCGGCTTCGGCCTCACCGGCCGCCTGATCGGCGTCTACACCTATCGCGCCAGCGATCTGGTGTCCTTGCAGACCGGCAGCGGTCCGGTGCGGCGCTCGACCAAGAAGACCGACGGCGGTGAATCCATCATCCGCGGCACGGTGCGCGGACTCTACCAAGGCCTGACCGTCGAGAGCGGAGGCGAGTTCGCGGTCAATGTGCTCGACGTCAATTCCACCCTGACCACCGGCGGCGTGGCGGTGGTGCTGCCGTCGGCCAATGTGCGCGTCGAGGAAAAGCGCGCCGAGGGATTCCTCAGCACCTCGGTCAAGCCGGTTGCGCGCCTGTCGCTGGAGGCCGCCGTGCGGGTGGAGACCTCGACCATCACCCAGAGCGGCGATGTGTCGAAACAGAAGACCCTGACCTTCCCCAAGCCGCGCGCGGCGCTCGGCTACGAACTGTCGCCGTCCAGCCAACTGCGGCTGCGGCTGGAGCGAACCGTCGGCCAGCTCAACTTCGAGGACTTCGCGGCTTCGGGGGATCTGTCCGCCGGCGTGCTCAATGTCGGCAACTCCAACCTCGAGCCGGAGCGCGCCTGGGTCAGCGAGGTCGCGCTGGAGAAGCGCTTCTGGGGCAAGGGCGCCGTGGTGCTGACCTACACCCACAGCGCGGTGGAATCGGTGGTCGACGTGATCCCGATCTTCAGCGGCGCATCCGTGTTCGACGCGCCCGGCAATCTGGGCGACGGCGTCAAGGACGAGCTCAATCTCAACATGACCTTCCCGTTCGACAACCTGGGTTGGAAGGGACTGGACCTGCGCGTCAACTACACCTGGCGGCGCACGCGTGTGACCGATCCGACCACCGGCGTGGAGCGGCCGTTCTCGAGCCTCAATCCCTGGGACGGGCAGTTCACCCTGACGCAGGATCTGCCCCGCATCAAATCAACCTTCGTCCTGACCACCATGCAGCTGGGATACAAGTCGCGGCAGTACCGCAGCAATGAGACGCGCTTCGACTACAGCACGCCCAACTACGTCAATGTGCAGTTCAACTGGCGGCCCGACCCGACCTTCCAGTTCACGATCCAGCTGTTCGAGAACGTGTTCTCGCGCGAGCGGCGGCGCGAACGAGTGATCTATTCGGGGCCACGCTCCAACAACATCATCGCCAGCTCCGAGGAACGCTCGGCCGAGATGGAGCCCTTCATCATGATGCGCGTGCGCAAGACCTACTGACGTCAGGTCAGCGGATACTCGGCTTCCAGCCGGTAGCGGGAGCCCTCGTCGGTGCGCCAGCTCGAATAGAGGCCGAAGGACGCGACATGGAAGGGCGGGCTTCTCAGCAGGTTGTTGGCCTGGATCCAGCGCGCCGTCTCCAGACCGCTGGCGCGGCGCAGATAGGCCAGGGTCACGTGCGGCTTGTAGAGGCGCGTCTCGCCCTTCAGTCCAGCCTGGCGCGCGGCGTTCTCGCAGGCTTTCGCCAGGCGGCGCAGCGGCTCGCTCTCCGATACCCCGGCCCAGACCGCGTGAAGGTCAGCGCCTTCGCCGAACGATCCCGCGCCTTCGAGAGTGAGATCGAACGGACGCCCACTCACGCCGAGCAGCTGGGCGTCGAGATCGCGCGCCAGGTCCTCGCGCGCGTCGCCGAAGAAACGCAGGGTGATGTGCAGGGCCTCGCGCGGTCGCCAGCCGGCGCCTTCGATTCCGCCCTGCCGCGCCATCAGCCCGTCGGCGATGTCGTCCGGCACGGGCAGCGCGGCGAACAGCCGGATCATTTCACCGTCCTCAGCACGCGGGCCACCGCCGGCGCCAGGCGCTTGGCGATAAGCTCAGCGCCGGCGGCGTTGGGATGAACCCCGTCGTTCTGGATCAGAGTCGCTTGGCCGGACAGTCCCGCCAACAGGTTGGCGTACAGCGGCACGCCGCCTGTCCGCGCCACGCGAGTGAAGACGGCGTTGAAGTCGCGCGCGTAAGACGCGCCCAGCACGGCGGGCGCCTCGATGCCGACCAGCAGCACGGCGATCTTGCGCGCCTTCAGCCGCGCGACGATGGCGGTGAGGTTGCGCTCCATCGCTTTCGTGTCGAGCCCTTGCAGCAGATCATTGCCACCCAGGGCGACGATGCACAGCTGCGCCCCGGCGCGGACGCTGAAATCGACCCGCTGCAGCCCCGCCGCGCTGGTGTCGCCCGATACCCCGGCGGCGGTGACCTGGGCGGCGACGCCCAGCCGCGTCAGTTCCGCTTGCAACCGCGCCGGCACGGCCTGGCCGGCGCGCAGGCCGTAGCCGGCGGTAATGGAGTCGCCCAGCATGGTGACGCGGTAGGGCGCGGTCGCGGCGAGCGCCGGCGTGGCCGCGAAAGCGAAGGCGGCGCTGAGAACGGCGCGGCGGGTGGGGCTTCGGTTGCGCATGGTTCCGCCCTATCTAGGATGCGCGTCCCCGACCTCCAATCCCCCTTAAAATCCGCGCGGCTCCATGACTGACAACGATTCTCCCCCGCTGCGTCTGAGCGGCGTCGCCCTGACCCTGCCCTCGGCGGCGGGGCCGGTGCATATCCTGCGCGGCGTCGACCTGAACGTGGCGCCCGCCGAGCGGGTGGCGGTGGTCGGGCCGTCGGGCAGCGGCAAGTCGTCCCTGATCGCCGTGGCCGCGGGCTTGGAGCGGCCGACCGCCGGGACCGTGTCGCTGTTCGGGACCGAGCTTGGGCCCTTGAGCGAGGACCGCCGCGCCCGTCTGCGCCGCGGCCGCGTGGCCCTGGTGTTCCAATCCTTCCACCTGCTGCCCAACATGACCGCGATCGAGAACGTCGCCGCGCCGCTGGAGATCGACGGCCAGGCCGATGCGCTGAGCCTCGCCCGCGCCTGGCTCGACCGCGTGGGTTTAGCTGAACGCCTGACCCACTATCCCCACCAGCTCTCCGGCGGCGAGCAACAGCGGGTGGCCCTGGCGCGCGCCCTGGCCGGGCGCCCGGCCCTGCTGTTCGCCGACGAGCCGACCGGCAACCTCGACGGCGCCAACGCCCGCAGCGTGGCCGACCTGATGTTCGACCTGGTCGCCGAAACCAAGGCCGCCCTGGTGCTGGTCACCCACGATCCGGCCCTGGCCGCGCGCGCCGACCGCCAGGTGGTGATGGCCGACGGCCTGGTGGTTGTGGGCGCCGCCGCTTGACCCTGGCCTTCCGCTTCGCGCTGCGCGAGCTGCGCTCCGGCGTGCGCGGCTTCCGCATCTTTCTGGCCTGCCTGGCCCTCGGCGTCGCGGCGATCGCGGCGGCGGGCTCCACCGCAGAGGCCTTCCGCGAGGGGCTGGGCTCGCAGGCGCGAGAAATCCTCGGCGGCGACCTGCGCGCCGGGGTCGATCAGCGGCTGTTCACGCCGGCGGAGCGCGCCCTGCTGGAGGCGGAGGGAAGGGTGTCCTACGCCGCCGCCTTGCGGGCGATGGCGCAGACCCCGTCCGGCGAGCGGCGGCTGGTGCAGCTGCGCGGGGTGGACGCATCCTACCCCCTGGCCGGGACCGTGCAGGTCTCCGGCGCCCCGAGCCTGCAGGCGGCGCTCGCGCGCCGCGACGGGGTGGCCGGAGCCGTGGTCGAACAGGCGCTGCTCGACCGGCTGAACCTCAAGATCGGCGACAGCTTCCTGGCCGGCAACCTGCCTCTGCGGGTCACCGCCGTGATCGTCTCCGAGCCCGACCGCATGTCGCGCGGCTTCGCGCTCGGCCCCCGTGTCCTGACCCGGCTGGAGGACGTAGAGCGCGGCGGCTTCCTCGTCCCCGGCTACCTGTTCGACTATGTCGCCCGCGTCGCCATTCCCGCCGGGGTCGACCCCAAGGCGCGCGAGCGGACGCTGGAAGCCAACCTGGCCGACGACGTCCGCGTCACCGAGCGCGGCAATGCCGCCGGCGGGGCGCGGCGGCTGATCGACCAGCTGGAATATTTCCTCGGCTTCATCGGCCTGGCCTCCCTGGTGGCCGGAGGCTTAGGCGTCTCCGGCGCGGTCGAGGCCTATCTGGAGGCGCGCAAGCCCTCCATCGCCGTGCTCAAGGCGCTGGGCGCCCAGGGGCCGCTGATCCGCGACATGTACCTGATCCAGATCGCCGTGCTGGCCGTGCTGGGCGTCACCCTGGGCTTGGCCGCCGGCGCCTGCGCGCCGCTGATTCTGGGCCAGATCGCCAAGAACGAATTGCCGGTGCCGGCCCTGTTCGCCGTCTATCCCATGCCGCTGGTCAAGGCCGGGACCTTCGGCCTGCTGGCGGCGGCGGCCTTCTCCCTGGTTCCGCTGGCGCGGGCGCGGGCCACCCCGCCCGCCAGCCTGTTCCGCCGCGACCTGGCCGCGCGCCTGACCCTGAGCCCGGAGACCGTGGGGGCGGGCCTGGCCGCCGCCGGCCTGGCCATCCTGGCGGTGACCACCGCCCCGACGCCCCTGGCCGCCGCCGGCATGATCGGCGGGGTGGCGGCGAGCTTCGTCGTGCTGGGAGCGCTCGGCCTGGGCGCGGCCAAGGGGGCCGGGCGCCTGCGCGCCTTCACCCGCGGCGCGGCGCGGATCGGCATGGCCAACCTGGCCGGCCCCCGCTCGGCCGCGCGCACCGCCTCGCCCGCCATCGGCCTCGGCATCGCCCTGCTGACCGCCGTGGTGCTGATCCAGTCCAGCCTGCTGGCGCAGGTGACCCAGGCCGCGCCGGAGAGCGCCCCGGCCATGGTGTTCATGGACATCCCCGGCGAGCAGACCGCCCAGTTCGACCAGACCTTAGCAAAGGCCTTCGGCCGCCCGCTCAGGCCACGCGACTACCTGCGTTTTCCCTATGTCAGCGGCCGGGTGCTGAGCGTGGCTGGGCGCGAGGTCGACCGCAGCCGGATGCGCGGCGCCGGGCGGCGGCTGCTCGACAACGACCTGGCCATGTCGGCGATCGCCTCACAGCCGGAGAACGCCAAGATCACCGCCGGCCGCTGGTGGCGCGCCGACTACACCGGCCCGCCCCTGGCCTCGCTGGACGAGGAAGTCGCGGAGGGCGCGGGCGTCACCGTCGGCGACAAGCTGGTGGTCGAGGTGCTGGGCGTGCAGATCGAGGCCACCATCGCGTCGCTTCGCAAGGTCGATTTCGGCGGCTTCGGCCCCACCTTCACCCTGATCCTCAACCCGCATTCGCTGGAAGGGGCGCCGCTGCGCCAGATCGCCATCGCCAAGGCGACAAAGCCCGAGGAGATGCGCGCCACGCGCCAGCTCGGGCCCGCCTTCCCGGGCGTCAACGTCATCAGCGTGCGCGAGCAGCTGGAGGCGGCCGCCAAGCTGTTCGACCGCCTGTCCCTGGCCATCCGCGGCGCGGCCGCCGTGGCCGCCCTGGCCGGACTGCTGGTGTTGGCCGGGGGCATCGCCGCCGGCGCCCAGGCGCGGGCGCGGGAGGCGGCGATCCTGAAAGTCCTGGGCGCCTCGCGCGGCCAGGTCCTCACCGCCTACGCCCTGGAATACGGCAGCGTCGGCATCATCGCCGGCATCGCCGGCGCCGCGCTGGGTTTCGCCGCCGCCTGGCCGGTGGTGGTGCTGGTGTTCGAGAGCCCCCTAGCCTTCGACCCCGGCGGGGTGTTCGCCCTGGTCGGCGGAGCCGCGGCCCTAACCGGCGTCGGCGGGCTGATCGCCGCGGCGGCGGCCCTGTCGCAGCGGCCGGCGCCGGTGCTACGGGGTCCGTGACGCCAGGCGGCGAAGGCAAAGGTAGAGCGGGATGGCGGCGAAGAAGGCGGCGAGGCCGCTGATCGGATAGGCGAAGCGCGCCGAGGCCCCGGCGCCCGGCGGCAGGATGTGGGCCGCGATCACCGCCAGGGCGAACAGGGTCCAGGTCAGGGGCCGCGAGGCGAGCGGCGCCCGTCCCGCCAGGGCCGCGGCGACGCCGCCGGCGACGAGGGCGAACAGCAGGCTTCGCCACAGGATGAAACCGCCACGCATCGCCGCGTGTCCGCCGAAATAGGCTGTCCAACCGGCCTCGGCCGAACCGATCCAGGCCTTGAGCTGGTTGACCGCCGTGACGCGCGCCACGGAGGCGGGATGCTCGGCCGCCCAGGCGAGCGCGCTGCGCCGCGCCGCGCCGGCCAGCGGGAAGATCGTCCGGTCGTCGGGCCGGTCGATGGCGTGGTCGGCGAACCCGGATTGGCGCAGTTCGGCCCGCCAGACGCCCAGCATCGACAGGTGAGGCGCGCCCTCGACCTGCTCCTTCACCGGCCCGATCGCCAGGGCGGCGATGTTGTAGTCGCCCGACGGCGTGAACCGGTAGACTCCGTGAGCCCGGCCGTTGTGAACCGTCCAGCCGCCGACGAAGGCCAGGAAGACCGCCCCGGCGATGAAGGCGGACCGATAGCGCCGGCAGTAGAGCAGCAGGCCGACACAGAGCGCGCCCGCCAGCAGGCCGTTGCCGCGCGTAAGCGCCGCGAGTCCCAGCACCGCGCCGAGCAGCGGCGCCCGCCAGGCCGCCGGAGCCCGGGTCTCCCGCAGCAGAATCAGCAGCGAGAGGCTGAGCAGGGCGGAGTAGAGGGCTTCGGGCTGCACGAAGGCGGCGTAGATCAGGAACGAGGGGGTGAGCACCAGCAGGGCGGCGGCCAGGTTCGCCAGCGACGCCGAGGCGCTCAAACCCCGCACGATCCGCCAGGTCGCCCAGACCGTGACCAGGACAAAGCCAAGGTTCAGCAGCACCAGGGCGCGCGCCCCTAGCCCCACCCCCAGCACCGCGCCGCACAACAGGGCGTAGGCCGGGCCGAACACCGGGGCGATGTCATGGCCCAGGCGGGCCCAGGCCCTGGCCTGGCCTATGTAATCGTCGGGGGTAAGCGCCAGGGCGGGCGTCGCCATCGCCCGGCCGAGCAACAGGGCCTCGACGGCGCCGAAGATCGCCAGGGCCCCGATCAGTCCCAGCCGCGTCAGGCGTTCCAGCGGGTCAGGGCGAGGCGGGGCGGGGCGGCGTGGGACAGGGATTCACCAAGGCTGTTTGGCGGACGATAACGGCGGGGCTTGGGGGTGGAAAGGATGCGCGCCGGTGTTACGGAGTAATTGAAAACGCGGTGGCTTCTAAGGCTCCGCTTGTCCGGTTCGCCTTGCGTAAGCCTCAATCCATCACGATATTAGGGCCTGCGCCCATCCTGGGCGTTTTTGAGGACGAATTTTCGATGAGCGACTTTAACGGCAACTTCGCGCGATCGGTCCCGGCGGACCGCGCCGACATGTCCGTGGACGCCGGTCTCCGCAGCTTCATGCTCGGCGTCTACAACAAGGTGGCGTTGGGCCTGGTGCTGTCGGCGGCCCTCGCTTTCCTGACTGGGACCTACCCGCCGGTGCGCGACCTGATGTACGTGGTCACCGCCCAGGGCATCAAGATGACCATGCTGGGCATGATCGTCTCCTTCGCCCCGATCGTGCTGCTGCTGGTCTCCGGCTTCGCGATCAAGAACCCGAGCCCGGCCAGTTCCGGCGCGATCTACTGGACCATCGTGTCCTTGATCGGCGCCAGCCTCGGCGTGGTGGTGCTGCTCTACACCGGCGCCTCGATCGCCCAGACCTTCCTGATCACGGCCGCCTCCTTCGGCGCCCTGAGCCTGGTCGGCTACACCACCAAGAAGGACCTGACCGGTTTCGGCAGCTTCTTGATCATGGGCGTGATCGGCCTGCTGCTGGCCAGCGTGGTCAACATCTTCCTGAAATCCCCGGGCCTGGTGTTCGCCATCAACGCCCTGGGCGTGCTGATCTTCGCCGGCCTGATCGCCTACGACACCCAGCGCCTGAAGATGACCTACTACCAGCTCGGCGGCGACAAGGCCGCCATGGGCGTGGCCACCAACTACGGCGCGCTGAGCCTCTACATCAACTTCATCAACCTGTTCCAATTCCTGCTGTCGTTCCTGGGCCAGCGCCGCTAGGCGAAACCCGCAGCCAAGAACAGAGAAGGCTCCGGAGAGCGATCTCCGGGGCCTTTTTTTATCCGCTCATCCCCACGCAGGCGGGGATGAGCGGTGTTTGTGTTTAATCCACCACCCGGAAACGTTCGCGGTCGAACAGCTTGAGCACGGCGGCCAGTTCGTGGCCGCGGCGCAGGATCTGGCCACCCTGGCCGACCACTGACCAGGCGCCCTGGCGCGCGGCCAGGGCTGGGCGCTTCTCGACCCGATAAAGCGGATTGTCCTGGCTGCGGCGGAAGACGCTGAACACCGCGTAGTCGGCCAGGCCGTCGATGGCGTAGTCGCGCCATTCGCCCTTGGCGACCATCTGGCCGTACAGGCGCAGCAAGGCGTTCATTTCGCGCCGGTCGAAGAAAACCACGCCGGCGGCAGGGCGAGCGTCCAAGGACATCGTCCACAGCCTAACCCCGTGTCGCCGGGTAGCGCTATCCCTCAAGCGTCGCATGCCGGACACAGTTGGCGGAAATATGCGGCCGCCGTCACACACGCCGCGAAATGACCTTATTCCGGCCCCGCCGCCGCCTGCTTGCCTTTGCATAAATGAGTGGTCGGTCAGTTGGGCGTCCCGAGGTTCCGGAACCCTGAACAGCCCCCCCAGCCCCCTGGATTTCAGGAGCCCGGCTGGCCGGCGCCAGAATAAGTCAAAGCCCGCGTCGCCGCCCTCCCCCTCCGGCCGCGCGGGCTTTTTCCTGCCCGTGATCCGGCCCTAGCGGTTGTCGGCCTGTTCGACCTCGTCGGCGGGCAGGGTCAGCACCCCGATCATCGCGCCGCCGCGCACGCCCTGCACCAGGATCGCCGTCGACAGCCCCTCCTCGGCGGCAGGCGGCAGGCGGTATGCGCGCGGCTTGCCGGCCCAGGGGCCGAGCTTCACCAGCTGGCGCACCACATTGCGGTAGTCGAGGGTCTGGCCGCGGTTGTCGCCGCCGCGCACGGCCACCTGCTGCGCGCGGGCGTCGTAGCGGACCAGCCAGACCTCGGCGCCGCCGGCCGGGACGCGACCGGTCCCGACAGCGACCCGGTCGTCGCCCATGGCTTCCATGTCCGGCGCATTGGGGCGCCGCCGGGCCTGGGCCGCCAGCATCGGCTCGATCGCCGCCGGCTTGGCCCCGCTGGCCTGGACCTTGCCGTCGATCACCACCTGGGGCGTGTAGACGTCGCGGATGCCGAATTGCCGGGCATAGGTACGCTGGCGGTCGGAGAAGGCCCCTTCGGCGAAGGTGTCCTTCCAGCCCAGGTAATCCCAGTAGTCGACCGAGAAGGTCAGGGGCAGGACGTCGTCGCGGTCGGCCAGGGCCGCCACGGCCTCGTTCGCCGGACCGCAGGACGAACAGCCCTGGGCCGTGAACAGCTCCACCACCACGGGCGGCTTCGCCGCCCAGGCCGGGCCGCAAACCGCCAGAAGGGCAAGACCGGAGAAGATCGCCGCCGCGCTACGCATCGCGCCGCAATAAAGCGAAGTTCCTCCGGTTTGACCCCTCACGACGGCGTTACTGCCCTCACCAGCCCCTAGACCGCGCCGCGGGCCAGGTTGCGCAGCACGTAGTTCAGCACCCCGCCGTTCTTGAAATACTCCAACTCGGTCGGGGTATCGATGCGGCAGCGCACCGGGAAGCGGGCGATACGGCCGTCGCCCGGACGGTAGAGTTCGACGATCAACTGCTTGCGGGGCGCGAGGTCCTGCAGGCCGCGGATGGAGACGATCTCCTCGCCGGTCAGGTTCAGCTTCTGCCAGCCGTCAGCAAGGAACTGCAGCGGCAGCACGCCCATCCCGACCAGGTTGGAGCGGTGGATGCGCTCGAAGGTCTCGGTGATCACCGCGCGCACGCCCAGCAGCTTGGTGCCCTTGGCGGCCCAGTCGCGCGAGGAGCCGGTGCCGTATTCCTTGCCGGCGAAGATCACCGCCGGGCGGCCCTCTTGTTGGTACTTCATGGCCGCATCGTAGATCGACATGACTTCGCCCGAGGGGAAGTGCTTGGTGATGCCCCCCTCGATCTCCGGCACGATCTTGTTGCGGATGCGGATGTTGGCGAAGGTGCCGCGCATCATCACCTCGTGGTGGCCGCGACGGGCGCCGTAGCTGTTGAAGTCCAGGGCGTCGACGCCGCGCCCAGCCAGGTATTGGCCGGCGGGGCCGGTCTTCTTGATCGAACCGGCCGGGCTGATGTGGTCGGTGGTGATGGAGTCGCCAAACACGCCCAGGATGCGGGCCTCGACGATGTCGTTCACCGGCGAGGGCGTCATGCTCAGGTCGGTGAAGTAGGGCGGGTTGGCGACGTAGGTCGACTCCTCGTCCCAGGCGTAGGTCTGGCCGCCGGTGATCTTGATCGCCTGCCAGTTCTTGTCGCCCTTGAACACGTCGCCGTAGCGGCCGGCGAACATCTTCGGCGTCACTGCCTTGCGCTGGATCTCGGCGATCTCGGCGTTGGTGGGCCAGATGTCCTTCAGATAGACCGGCTTGCCGCCCTTGCCCTCGCCGAGCGGCTCGGTCGCCAGGTCGATCTGCATCGAGCCGGCCAGGGCGTAGGCCACCACCAGCGGCGGGGAAGCCAGGTAGTTGGCGCGAACGTCGGGGTTCACCCGGCCTTCGAAGTTGCGGTTGCCCGACAGCACGGCGGCGGCGACCAGGTCGCCGTCCTGGATCGCCTTGGAGATCGGCTCCGGCAGCGGACCGGAGTTGCCGATGCAGGTGGTGCAGCCGTAGCCGACCAGGTTGAAGCCAAGCGCGTCGAGCGACTTATCGAGCTTGGCGGCCTTCAGGTAGTCGGTCACCACCTGGGAGCCGGGCGCCAAGGACGTCTTCACCCACGGCTTCACCTTCAGGCCCAGTTCGATGGCCTTCTTGGCCACCAGGCCGGCGGCGATCAGCACGCTGGGGTTGGAGGTGTTGGTGCAGGAGGTGATGGCGGCGATCACCACGTCGCCGTGGCCGACCGTGAACTTCTCGCCCTGCACCGGGGTGCGGACGGTGGCGTCGCTCTTGCCGAACTCGCCGGCCAGGGATTCGGCGAACTTGGCCGCGGTTTCTTTCAGCAGCACCCGGTCCTGCGGGCGCTTGGGGCCGGCCAGCGACGGCTGGATTTCCGACAGGTTCAGTTCCAGGGTCGAGGTGAACACGGGATCGGCCTGGCCGGGTTCGAGCCACAGGCCCTGTTCCTTGGCGTAGGCTTCCACCAGCGCGACGCGCTCGGGCGTGCGGTTGGTGGCGGCCAGGAAGTCAATGGTCGCCTGGCTGATCGGGAAGAAGCCGCAGGTGGCGCCGTATTCCGGAGCCATGTTGGCGATGGTGGCCTGGTCTTCCAGGCTGAGGTTCAAGAGGCCGTCGCCGTAGAATTCGACGAACTTGCCGACCACGCCCTTCTTGCGCAGCATCTGGGTGACGGTCAGCACCAGGTCGGTGGCGGTGGCGCCTTCCGGCATGGCGCCGGTGATCTTGAAGCCGATCACCTCGGGAATCAGCATCGGGATGGCCTGGCCGAGCATGGCCGCCTCGGCCTCGATGCCGCCCACGCCCCAGCCCAGCACGGCCAGGCCGTTGATCATGGTGGTGTGGCTGTCGGTGCCGACCACCGTGTCGGGATAGGCGATCTCGTCGCCCTGCACCTTGTTGGTCCAGACGGTCTGGGCCAGGTATTCCAGGTTCACCTGGTGGCAGATGCCGGTGCCCGGGGGCACGACGCGGAAGTTGTTGAAGGCCGAGGAGCCCCAGCGCAGGAAGTTGTAGCGCTCGA
>CANJOB010000026.1 GCA_947475655.1 Caulobacterales bacterium
CAAGCCATCGTGGTCGCCACCCTGGGCACCGGCGATGACGAGCAGTTCATCGACGCCCTGGAAGGCACCTACAAAGAGAAGTTCCTGCTGCACTACAACTTCCCTCCCGATTCAGTCGGGGAAACGGGCCGCATGGGATCGCCGGGCCGCCGCGAAATCGGCCACGGCAAGCTGGCCTGGCGCGCCCTGCGCCCGATGCTGCCGAAGGCGGAAGACTTCCCCTACACGATCCGCCTGGTCTCGGAGATCACCGAGTCCAATGGCAGCTCCTCGATGGCCACGGTCTGCGGCGCCTCGCTGGCCATGATGGACGCCGGCGTTCCGCTGGAGCGTCCGGTCAGCGGCATCGCCATGGGCCTGATCCTGGAAAAGGACGGCTTCGCGGTCTTAAGCGACATCCTCGGCGACGAGGACCACCTGGGCGACATGGACTTCAAGGTGGCCGGCACCAGCGACGGCATCACCTCGCTGCAGATGGACATCAAGATCGCCGGCATCACCCTGGAGATCATGAAACAGGCCATGGCTCAGGCCAAGGAAGGCCGTGATCACATCCTGGGCGAGATGAACAAGGCCATGGACGCGCCGCGTGAAGACGTGGGCGAGTTCGCGCCGAAGATCGAGACCATCACCATTCCGGTCGACAAGATCCGTGAAGTGATCGGCACCGGCGGCAAGGTGATCCGCGAGATCGTCGCCACCACCGGCGCCAAGGTCGACATCAACGACGAAGGCACGGTCAAGGTCAGCGCGTCGGACGGCGCCAAGATCAAGGCGGCGATCGACTGGATCAAGTCGCTGACCAGCGAACCGGAAGTCGGCACCATCTACACCGGCAAGGTCGTGAAGGTGGTCGACTTCGGCGCCTTCGTGAACTTCTTCGGCGCCAAGGACGGCCTCGTCCACGTCAGCCAGATCAGCAACGAGCGCGTGGCCCGCCCGCAGGACGTGCTGAGCGAAGGCCAGGCGGTGAAGGTGAAGTTCCTCGGCTTCGACGACCGCGGCAAGACCAAGCTGTCGATGAAGGCCGTGGATCAGGAATCCGGCGAGGACCTGACCAAGAAGGACATGGCTCCCGAGGACGCGGTCAACACCTAGAGCGGTTGAGGAAAAGTGCGAAGCGGTTTTCCGCTCGCACCCCGCTCCAAATAGATGTGACTGTACCGAACTGACGGCGGGCGGACCTCTCAAGGGTCCGCCCGTTTTCGTTTTCGGCGTCGATTTGAACCCCGTTCCCGCCTATTCAAGCCGCAGGGGGACTGATGACGCAAACCAAGCTGGCGAGAAAACCCGCCTCGACCTTCACCGTGGTCGCCGCCTCCACGGCCGGCACCGCCTTCGAGTGGTACGACTTCTTCCTGTTCGTGCCCCTGGCCGCCGACATCGCCAAGATGTTCTTCGCGGGCTTAGACGAGACCTCGGCCTACATCTTCGCGCTTGGCGCCTTCGCGGTCGGCTTCGCGTTCCGGCCCATCGGCGCGCTGTTGTTCGGCCGCATCGGCGACCGCATCGGCCGCAAGGCCACCTTCCTGGCCACCATGATCCTGATGGGTCTGTCGACCTTCGCCATCGGCCTGCTTCCGCCCTACGCCTCCATCGGCATCGCCGCCCCAATCCTGTTCGTGGCCTTGCGTGTGCTGCAGGGCCTGGCGCTGGGCGGGGAATGGGGCGGGGCGGCGATCTACATGATCGAGCATGTCGATGCCGACCGGCGCGGCCGCGCCAGCAGCTGGATGGGCAGCGCCGCCGCCTTCGGCCTGGCCGGCGCCCTGCTGGCGGTGCTGGCGGCGCGAACCTTAAGCGGCGACAACTTCCACGCCTGGGGCTGGCGCCTGCCGTTCCTGTTCTCCCTGGCCCTGCTGGCGATCTCGATCTGGATCCGGCTTAAGCTGCACGAGAGCCCGGTGTTCCAGAAGCTCAAGGACGAGGGCAAACGCTCCGAGCGCCCCTACGCCGAATCCTTCGGCCAGTGGAAGAACCTCAAGACCGTGATCCTGGCCCTGGTGGCCATCATGATCGCCCAGGGAGCGGTCTGGTACGCGGCCTTCTTCTACAACGCCACCTTCATGGAGCGGACGCTGAAGGGCGACCCGGCGACGGTCAACATGGTGGTGCTGATCGCCACCGCCTACAGCGTGCCGGCCTATTACCTGTTCGGCTGGCTGTCGGACCGCATCGGCCGCAAGCCGGTGATGCTTTTCGGCATGGGCCTCTTCCTGCTGACCGTGTTCCCCAGCTTCCACATGATGACGGACGCCACCAATCCGGCGCTGGCCGCCGCCACGCGCGACGCCCAGGTGACGGTGGTGGCCGATCCGGCCGACTGCCGCTTCCAGTTCGACCCGATCGGCCGGGCGGTGGTCTCCAGCAGTTGCGACATCGCCAAGAGCGGCCTGGCCGCCGCCGGCGTCTCCTACGCCAACCAGGCCGCGCCGGCGGGGACAAGGGCGCACGTCGCCATCGGTGGCGAGAACGTGGCGTCGGTCGACGGCAAGGCGCTGGACGCCGCGGCGCTGGCCGCCCTGAAGGCCGGCTTCAATACCGAGCTGAAGGCCGCCCTGGCACGCGCCGGCTATCCGGCGGCGGCAGACCCCGCGGCGACCAGCCCGATCAAGATGCTGCTGGTGATGATGATCCTGGTCACCGCCGCCTGCGCCCTGTTCGGGCCCCAGGCCGCCTGCCTGGTCGAGCTGTTCCCCAGCCGCATCCGCTTCACGGCCCTGTCCCTGCCCTATCATGTCGGCACAGGCTGGGTCGGCGGCTTCCTGCCCACCACCGCCTTCGCCATCGTCGCCGCGACCGGGGATATCTATGCCGGGCTCTGGTACCCGTTCATCTTTACCGCCATCGCCTTCGTCACCGCCCTGATCTTCCTGCCGGAGACGCGGGGAAGACCCTTGGCTTAGCGCTCCACGCGGCGGGCGGCCCAGCGGCCGGCGGCGTCGGCGGCGAGGACAGCGCCGAAAGCCAGGACGGCGGAGACCGCGCACAGGGCGATCGCCTTGGCCTCCCCGCCCGGAGCCTGGATCGCTTGGTAGATGGCCGTGGGCAGGGTCAGGGTCTCGCGCGGCGCGGCGCCGACGAAGGTGATGGTGGCGCCAAATTCCCCCAGCGCCTTGGCGAATCCCAGCACCGCCCCGGCCATCAGTCCCGGCGCGGCCAGGGGCACGGTCAGGCGCAGGAAGCGGGTCAGACGCCCGGCCCCCAGGGTGCGGGCGGAATCCCCGACGTCGGCGTCGATGGCCTCGATGGCCAGGCGGATCGGCCGCACCATCAGCGGGAAGGCCATGACCGCGCTGGCCAGGGCCGCGCCGGTCCAGTCGAAGGCGAAGACGATCCCCACCTGGGCCAAGACCGAACCGACGGGTCCGTTGCGGCCCAGCAGCAGCAGCAGGACATAGCCGGTGGCCACCGGCGGCAGCACCAGCGGCAGGTGCACGACCGCGTCGAGCAGGGTCAGGCCCAGGCTGCGGCGCCCCCGCCGGCGTGAAAGGGCCTGGGCCGCCAGCAGCGCCAGGGGCAGGCCGAAGATGGTGGCGGCTGCGGCCACCTTCAGCGACAGCAGTATGGCGTAGAGGTCGTCGGCGCTCATAGCGCCCCAGGAGCCGCGGGCGGGGGCGCTGACGAGAGAATCTGCACGGCGATGCCCAGCTGCTCACAGGCGGCGACCTCCGCCGGGTCGGGGGCGCCCAGGGTCAGGCGGGCGACCGAGCGCCCGGTCAGGGCCAGGGCGGTCGCCTGGCCGGCCACGGCGCTGGTGGGCAGGTGGTCAGCGTCGCGCCGCGCCAGGTCGAGGAAGGCCTTGGGCGTCCCCTCGTCGGCGGCCACGGCGTCGGCGGCGGCCAGGGTGCGCAAGGCCCGCAGGGTGATCAGGTCCACCTGGCCGGAGGCGTCGATGAAACTGACCCTGCCCCGCGTCGGCGGGTTGGCGGCCAGGGCCTCGCGCAACAGGGTTTCGGCCCCCGCCAGGTCGCCCTCCAGGGCCGCCTTGGCCGCCGGGCCGCTCAGGGCCTGGCGCAGGAAATTACGGCGCTGCGCGATATCGGGCAGGGCGACGCGCACCTCGTCCTGCATCCGCCGCAGCAGGGCGGCGAAGCCGCCGGCGCCCTCCGGCACATGCGCCTCCAACTCGGTGCGCAGCAGGGTCGCCAGCACGGGCGAGGCGCCGCCGGTGCCGATGGCCGCCACCACCTCGCCGCGGTCGACCACGGCGGGGGTGTTGAAGTCGGACCAGGCCGGGCGGTCGATTACATTGACCAGCACATGGGCCGCGCGGGCGGCGGCGGCGGCGGCTTGGGCGAACAGCTCGTCGTCGCCGGCGACAAAGGCCAGGCGGGCGCCGCGATAGGCGCCGGGCAGCAGCGCCTCGTTCCCCTCCAGGCGGACCAGGACGGCGGGCGAGCTGGCCAGCAGCCGGGCCTTGGCCTCGATGCCAGGACCTTTCCCAGCCAAGACGACCTTGGCGCCGGCCAGGGGGAAGAAGGCGGGGAAACTGTCCATCAGCGGGTGGCGCAGCCGTCGTAGGGACCGCCGGGGAAGCCGGTCAGGGTGGCGGTGGACCCCTTGCCCCAAAGTTCCGCCCCGCGGGCGGTGTAGCGGGCCCCGCTGGCGGAGCGGGCGATACGCAAGGCGCGGGTCGTCCCGCCGGCGCTGACCGTCGCCCGCTTGCCGTTCAGCCCATAGGCGGCGGTGAAGCTCCTGCCGCCCTGGCAGCGGTACAGATTCGCCGCGTCGCTGCTGCCCGGCGCGGGCGCGACGGTGGCGCAGCCGGCGGCGGCTAGGGCGAGGGCGGCGATGAGGGCGAGGCGGATCATGCGCCGATATTAGGCCAGAGGGGGCGGCCCTGTCGCGCGTCGCGCTTTGCGACTATCTTACCGGGTGATGAGCCCGCTCGACCTTGGTCCGATTTCCGCCCCGCCCAACGCCCTGGCCGACAGCCTTGGGCGGGTGGTGCGCTACCTGCGCCTGTCGGTGACCGACCGCTGCGACCTGCGCTGCACCTACTGCATGGCCGAGCACATGACCTTCCTGCCCAAGGCGGAGGTGCTGTCGCTGGAGGAGCTGGACCGGGTCGCCACCGCCTTCGTCGGCTTAGGCACGCGCAAGCTGCGGATCACCGGCGGCGAGCCGCTGGTGCGCAAGGACGTCCTGTGGCTGTTCGAACGCCTGTCGCGGCATCTGGCCAGCGGGGCGCTGGACGAGATCACCCTGACCACCAACGGCACCCAGCTGGCGCAGCATGCCGCCGCCTTGGCGGGGCTGGGCGTCAAGCGCATCAACGTCTCGCTCGACAGTCTGGACGCGGGCGTGTTCCGCCGCCTGACGCGCGGCGGCGACCTCGCCAAGGTGCTGGCCGGGGTCGACGCGGCGCAAGCCGCCGGCCTGGCGGTGAAGATCAACGCGGTGGCCCTGGCCCACGACAACGCCGCCGAACTTCCGGCCCTGATCGCCTGGGCGCACGGGCGCGGCATGGACGCGACCCTGATCGAGACCATGCCGATGGGCGAGGTCGAGGCCGACCGCACCGACCAGTACCTGTCGCTGACCGACCTCAAGCGCACCCTGTCGAGCTTCTGGACCCTGACCGACTTGCCGCTCACCCCATCCCTTAAAGGCATTGGCGGCCCGGCCCGCTATGTCCGCGTCGCCGAGACCGGCGGACGGCTCGGCTTCATCACCCCGCTGAGCCACAATTTCTGCGAAAGCTGCAACCGCGTGCGCCTGACCTGCACCGGGACCCTGCACACCTGCCTCGGCCGCGAGGACGCCGCCGACCTGCGCGCCATCCTGCGCGGTGGCGGGAACGAGACCGATCTGCAGGACGCCATCCGCGCCTCGGTCTGGGCCAAACCGGCCGGGCACGACTTCCAGATCGGCCGCGACCTCGCGCCCGCCGTGGCCCGGCACATGTCCTCGACCGGCGGCTGAGAGCCCGACAGCAATGAAGTGGGAACCGGTTCATGCGGCCGTCGGGCTCTACTCTTTGATTGAAGAGCCTTCTGATCCGGTTCGGGCTTCCGCACCGGGAAGGCTCTGATGGCCAAGGTTCTTCTGTTCGGGCGTCTGGCCGACGTCGCCGGCTGGCGCGAGCGCGAGCTTGTGCTGCCGCCGAGCCTGACATCCCTGCGCGACCGGCTGGCGGGCGAAGACCCGGCGCTCGGCGCGGCCCTGTCCGGCCCGGGCGTGCAGGCGGCGGTCGATCAGGTGCTGACCCGCGGCGACGCGGCCCTCGCCGGAGTGTCCGAAGTCGCCTTCCTGCCGCCCATGAGCGGGGGATGAGCGGCGGATGATCACCCTCTCGTCCGACGCCATCGACCCCGGCGCCCTGCTGAACGGGTTCTGCGCCGGCCGCGCCGCCACCGGCGCGGTGGCCAGTTTCACCGGCCTGGTGCGCGACGAGGGCGGGGAAGCCCGGGCGCTGGAGCTGGAGGCCTATGCCGGCTTCGCCGAGACCGCGATTTCCAAGGCCGCTGACGCCGCCGCGGCGCGCTTCGATCTGCAGGACGTGCTGATCGTCCACCGTCTCGGCCGGGTCGAGGTGGGGGAGGCGGTGGTGTTCGTCGCCTGCGCCGCCGCCCACCGCCGCGCGGCGCTGGAAGCCTGCGACCATCTGATGGACTACTTGAAAAGCCGCGCGCCGTTCTGGAAGAAGTCTCACGGCCCCGGCGGCGCGCGATGGATCGAACCGACCGACACCGACCTCGCCGACGCCCGGCGCTGGGATCAGGAAACGACATGACACAACCGCCCCACCCAACTGTCGGCCCCGGCGGCAAGATCAAGGACGGGCTGGAATTCCAGCCGCTGCGCGTGGCGGTGCTGACCGTCTCCGACACCCGCGACGAGGAGAGCGACACCTCCGGCGCCCTGCTGGCCGCAAGGGTGACGGCCGCCGGTCACAGCCTGGCCCAACGCTCGATGGTTCCCGACGAGGTCCACGCCATCCGCGCTATCGTCCAGGCCTGGGCCGACAGCGGCGAGGTCGACGCCGTGGTCACCACCGGCGGCACCGGCCTGACCGGACGCGATGTGACGCCCGAGGCGCTCATGCCGATCTTCGACAAGGTGATCGACGGCTTCTCGGTGGTGTTCCACATGGTCAGCTACCAGTCGGTCGGCCTCTCCACCCTGCAGTCGCGCGCGGTGGCCGGGATCGTCGGCTCGACCTTCGTCTTCTGCCTGCCCGGCTCGAACGGGGCGGTGAAGGACGGCTGGGACAAGGTGATCGCCGCCCAGCTCGACAGCCGCCACATGCCCTGCAACATGGCCGAGATCCTGCCGAGGCTTTCCGAACGGTGAGCAAGCTGACCCACCTCGACGACGCCGGCCGCGCCCGCATGGTCGATGTGTCGGACAAACCCGCCACGGCGCGCGAGGCGACGGCGGAAGGGTATCTCCGCATGGCGCCGGAGACGCTTGCCCTCGCTTTGTCCGGCCAGGGCAAGAAGGGCGCGGTCGGGCCGGTGGCCGAACTGGCCGGGGTGATGGCGGCGAAGCAGACCGCCAACCTCATCCCGCTGTGCCATCCGATCGCCTTGTCGAAGATCGATGTCACGGTCGAGGCCGCCGACGGGGCCTTGCGCGTGCAGGCCACGGCCAGGACCACCGGCCCCACTGGCGTGGAGATGGAGGCCCTGACCGCGGTCAGCGTCGCCTGCCTGACCCTCTACGACATGCTCAAGGCCGCCGACCGCGGCATGGTCATCGAGGGCGTGCGCCTGCTCGCCAAGTGCGGCGGGCGGTCGGGAGACTGGAAGGCCTAGCGGGCGCCTATCTCTTCAGGACCGCGTACATGCCCTCGACGTTGGGGCCGATCCGGTCGCGATAGGCGATCCAGTTGGCGTACTTTTCCATCTTCACGCTGGCCTTGGCCTGTTCGACCGTCTGGCCGGCGTTGATGGACGCCTGCACCGCCGCCCGCAGCTCGGTGAAATACGCCTTCTGCGCGTCGAGATCCGCCTTGGTCCCGCTGAGGCCATGGCCGCCGATGATGTGGGTGGCCTGGAACGACGCCGCCTTGTCGAGCAGCTCGAACTGGTGGGCTTCGTTATAGTCGGCAGCGATGTTCGGCAGACGGCCGGGCGAGATCACATCGACCACCAGCAGCGCCCTTTCGACCGGAAAGTGGATGTAGGTCAGGTCAGCCGCGTGCGTCCCGCCGACGTGATGCAATTCCACGATCTTGCCGCCCAGGGTGAACTCGCGGATCGGGTTTCTCCAGATATCCGCGGGCGCCGTCACGTCCCGGTGTTGGCCCAGGAAGATTTCACGCGCCGACAGCCCGCCGTTGCCGTCCGCGTCGAAGGCGGCGAAATTCTGCGCCATGGCGCCGGTGGCCTCGGTCCGCTGCAACAGGCCGTCGCGGTTGGCGTCAGCCGCCGCCTGGGCGCCCAGGCCGGTGGTCGCGGCGGGACCCTGCAGGGCGCTGACCATCTCCGGCCGGCCCAGCACCCGCGCGCCTTCGAAGGCGTCCGCTCCAGACGCGTGGTCCCAGTGGTGGTGGCTGTAAACCACCGCCGCCACCTTGGCATTGTTGTGCCGGGCGGCGATCTCGCCTTTCAGCCAGTTGGCCGTGTCCCGGTTGATCGGGTCGGCCACGATCACCCCGGCGCGCGTCAACAGGTAGAGCCCGAAATGCTGGTTGTTCTGAAAGCGATAGAGGTCGCCGGTCACCTGGGTGATCGAACGCTCCGGCGCGGGCGCCTGCGCCGCCGCGGGCTGGACCGCTACCGCCAGCATGGCGGCGCTTAACGCGGCTGCAATCTGCACTGTCCTCTTGGCTTTTATCCCTCCCTTTTAGGCGCTCGCCGGCGTCAGGCGCAGGCGATGCGCGTCTGTGCAAAGCCTGGAGACAAGTCCAAGCGTGAGCATCCGGCGATCAGGAGGCCTGCCGGTCGCGGCAAAAATGCGGCTGGAGCGCGCCCTAGGCTGGAACGTAGGTCAGACGGATCGCTTCGGGACCGATCAGGTCGTGGGCCACCAGACGCAGCGGCGGCCGGGGACCGGCGAAGAACGGTGCGCCGTCGCCCAGCACCACCGGGCGGAAGATGAGCCTGTACTCGTCGATTAGGCCAAGCTCGGTCAGGCTGGACGCCAGATTCGGCCCGGCCACCCCGATCTCGCCCGGGAGGTCCGCCTTAAGCTCGCGCACCGCCGCTCCTAAGTCGCCTTCGATCAGGGTGGCGTTGGGGCCGACCGATTTGAGCGTGCGCGACACGACCCATTTGGGCATACGCCGCCAGGCTTTCGCGAAATCACGCTCGTCCGCATCCCACTCGGGGCGGTCCTCCTCCCAGTAGCTCATGAGCTCGTAGAGGATGCGGCCGTAGATACTGCCGCTCAGGCCCGCCACCTCGTCGACGAAGTAGCGAAAAAGCACCGGGTCCGGCGGCCCCATCTTCATGTGATCGACGTAGCCGTCCAGCGACTGCATCATTCCAAACGCCAGCTTCGCCATGCTCAACTTCCGTCCGCGGGTCCTCAGCATAGCTTTGGAATCGGCCATGGATAATCCCGGTTAACCAGGCCGCTTAACTGCGCATGAACTTTGCGGAAACGGGTTCTTCAGGCCTGTGTGCGCAGAGTGGCGTCATGAACACCCCCTTGCAGAAGCTAGGCCTCACCGCCGCCCAGTTCGGCCTCGACCAGGGCGCTCCGGCGCGTGGGCGTTCGCCGCAGGCCGAGGCCCGCGAGATTCTCGCCATCGCCCATCGCGCGCGCCTGGGCGTGCTCGACGTCGGCCACGTCTTCGCCCAGTCGGAGACCGCGCTCGGCGAGGCCCTGCCCCGCCCGCAGCCGTTCCGCCTGTGCGTCACCGCCGGCCGCTGCGACCGCGGCCCCGAACACATCGAGGCCGAGGCTAGAGCGTCCCTGCGCCGGCTCGGTGTCGAGAAGGCCTATGCCATCGTCGTCGACGCCCCGTCCGACCTGTTCGGCCTGCAAGGCGCCGCCGCCTGGCTCCGGCTGCAGACGCTGCGCGACCAGGGATTATTCGAACGCATCGGCATCTCCGCCCATGTCAGCGACGACCCGGTCGGCCTGGCCAAGCGCTTCCATCCGGACCTGATCCAGGCCCCCGCCTCCCTGCTCGACCAGCGGCTGCTGGCCGACGGCTCGCTGGCCGCCATCGCCAAGATGGGCGTCGAGGTGCACCTGCGCTCGATTTTCCTCAACGGCCTGCTGTTTCTGCCGCCCGATCGCGCCCACGGGCCGATGGAGGGCGCGGTCAGCAAGCTGTCGCGCGTGCGCCGGATGATCGCCGAAGGCCGCAGCGACCCGTTGCAGGCCGCCCTGAGTTTCGCCCTGTCGCGCGCTGAGGCCAGCAGCGTGCTGGTCGGTGTCACCACCGCCGCCGAACTGTCGGCCGTGGTGGCGGCCGCCGCCAGCCCGCCCGCCGACCTGGATTGGGACGAGATGGCCCTCGACGACGCCAGCGTACTCGACCAGCGCCGCTGGGCGGCGGCGTGAGCGGGATGAGGAAAAGTGCGAAGCGGTTTTCCGCCCGCATCCCGCTCTTAGGTAGAGTTTAGGAGCCTCCCCAGATGTTCGTCGCCGTCCTGCAAGCCCGGATGAATTCGCTGCGCATGCCCGGCAAGGTCATGGCGCCCCTGGCCGGTGAGCCGATGATCTGGCGCCAGATCGAACGCCTGCGCCGCGCCCGCAGCCTGTCGCGCGTCATGGTCGCCACCAGCACCGAGACCTGCGACGACGCCCTGACCGGCTATCTGGTCTCGCGCGGCCAAAGCGTGTTCCGGGGCGATCCCGTCGACCTGCTGGACCGCTACGCCCGCTGCGCCGAGGCGCTGGGCTCGGCCACCCACCTCGTCCGCGTCAAGGGCGACTGCCCGTTCATCGACCCGATCCTGATCGACAAGGCCGTGCGCGTCTCGCAGCTCTCCGGCGCGGCCTATGTCTCCAACCGCCAACCGGCGCTCCATCCGGCCGGAATGGAGGTCGAGGTCGTCACCGCCGCCGCCCTGGTCCAGGCCGCCGCCCTGGCGCGCGACCACGCGGCCCGCGTCTCACCCACCGCCTTTATCCGCAGCCATCCCAAACAGTTCACCGCCGCCCACCTGCCGACGCCCTCGCGCGACCTGTCGGGCTGGAACTGGCGGGTGAAGACCCCGGCCGACCTGGCCTTCGCCAAGGGGGTCTATGACGCCCTGCACGCCGCCGATCCCGCCTTCGGCATGGGCGAGGTCCTGGATCTGATCGAGAGCCGCCACGACCTGGCCCGCTTCGCGGCCTAGTCATCGCCATCGCCGCAGGTGACGGTTGTGTGGGCCGCGCTATAGTCCTCGCCAATCTGGAGGACAGCCATGAACCGGCGCGAACTTGGAATCGGCATCGGCGCGAGTCTGGCGCTTCCAACCCTGGCCCAGGCCCAGACCCTGACCACCACGCGCCGCGACGCGCAGAAGCCGCCGGCGAAATACCTGATCGCCGTGTTGCACGGCTACGGCAGCGACGGGGCGGACATGTTTACCCTGGTCCCGAGCCTGGAGGTCTACGCCCCAACGGCCGCCTTCACCGTTCCCAACGCCCCGGTGCGGGTGGACGGCGGCGGCTACAGCTGGATGAGCGAGCGCGAGCGCGGATTGCCGCCGCACCAAGCGACCGAGGCCGCCGCCAAGCTCAATGCCTTCCTCGACGCCGAACTGGCCCGCCTCAAGCTCGGCCCTGACAAGCTGATCCTGTTCGGCTTCAGCCAGGGCTCCAACATGTCGCTCAATGTCGGCCTGCGCCGCGCCACGCCGCCGGCGGCGATCATCGCCTTCGCCGGGGCGCGCCTGAGCCCCATCGGCCTGCGCAACGACGCGCGCAAGGTTCCGGTGCTGCTGGCGCACGGCTCGCTCGACGACCGCCTCGGCCCCAACGACCAGGCCAACGCGATTCACGCCATGAGCACTATCGGCATAACCGCCGACGCCCACATCATCCCGCGTCTGCCCCACAGCATCAACGAGCAGGAAATCCGCCTGGCGGGAGCGTTGCTGCGGAAGGTGACGGGCGCCTAGGCGTCCTCGCGCTTACGCGTCCTCGTCCGTCATCATGTCCCAGGCCAGGCGCTCGCCGCGCTTGAGCGGGCGCGCCGCCTTGCGGCCTAGAACCTTCAGCAGATGTTTGGGCGCCAGGCCGTAGCCGGGGCGGATCGAGCGCACATTCGCGGAGGTAAGCGGCGCGCCGGCCGGGACGTCGGCCACCACATAGAGCGAGCGGCGATGGCCCGCGGCGGCCGCTTCGCTGCCGAGCGGATCGTAGGTCGCGCGGCCCAGGGCGGCCCAGGCGCTTTTGCAGTCGGCGACCAGGGCGGTGAACTCCGCCGGCTCGAGGCTGAAGGCGGCGTCCGGCCCGCCGTCGCCGCGCGACAGGGTGAAGTGCTTTTCGATGATGCAGGCGCCCAGCGCCACCGCCGCCACGGCGGCCGCCGTGCCCGGGGTGTGGTCCGACAGGCCGGTGACGACGCCGAAGCGCGCCGCGAGGTCGGGCACGGTGCGCACGTTCGCCTCCTCCATCGGCGCCGGATAGGACGAGACGCAATGCAGCAGCGCCACCTCCCTGGCGCCGGCGGCGCGGGCGGCGGCCAGGGCCTCGCCCATTTCATCGAGGCTGGCGAGGCCGGTGGAGATGATCATCGGCTTGCCCGTCGCGGCGACGCGGGCGATCAGCGGCAGATCGACGGCCTCGAACGAAGCGATCTTGTAGGCCGGCGCGCGCAAGGCCTCGAGCAGGTCCACAGCCGTGTTGTCGAACGGGGTCGAGAACAGGGTCACGCCCAGTTCGCGGGCGCGCGCGAACAGGGCGCCGTGCCACTCATAGGGCGTGTGTGCTTCCTGATAGAGCTCGTGCAGCCGCCGCCCTGCCCACAGCCCACCGTCGATGACGAAGTCGGGGCTGTCGCTGTCCAGCGTGATGGTGTCGGCGGTGTAGGTCTGCAGCTTGATCGCGTCGGCGCCGGTGGCGGCGGTGGCGTCGAGCATGGCCAGGGCGCGCTCAAGCGATCCGTTGTGGTTGCCAGACAGTTCGCAGATCACGAACGGCGGGTGGTCGGGGCCGATGCGGCGGCCGGCGATGACGATTTCCGCGTTCATCCCTGCAGCGCCCGCTCCAGCGCCGAGACGACCTTGTCGACGTCGCCGTCGGTCATGGCCGGATAGAGCGGCAGCGACAGGCAGCGCGCGTACCAGGCGTCGGCGCCCGGCAGGATGTGATCGCCGTAGCGGTCCTGATAGTAGGGCTGGCTGTGCACCGGAATGTAGTGGACCTGGCTGCCGACGCCTTGATCGCGCAGCGACGCCATCACCTCGGCGCGCGTTTTTCCAGCCGCTTCGAAATCGATCAGCACGATCATCAGATGCGGCGCGGCGTGAGACTCCGCCGGGCTGGCGGCGACGCGCGCCAGGGCGTCGAGATTGTGCAGGCGCGCGCGGTAGGCGGCGACCAGGGCGCGGCGGCGTTCGACGAAGGCGGACAGTTTTTTCAGCTGCGAGACACCGAGCGCGCAGAGGATGTCGGGCAGGCGATAGTTGAAGCCCGGCTGCGTCATCTCATAGGCCCAGGGGCCGACATCCGGGTTAAGCGCCATGCCGTGGCTGCGCAGCCGCGCGGCGCGCTCCGCGATCATCGGATCGCCTGTCGTCACCATTCCGCCCTCGCCGGTGCAGATGGTCTTGACCGGGTGGAAAGAGAAACAGGCCGTGGCGCCCGCGCCGACCATGCCCGCGGCGCCGGACGATCCGAGCGCGTGGGCGGCGTCCTCGATCAGCACCGCCCCGGCGCTTTCCGTCAGGGCTTGCAGGGCGGAAATGTCGCAGACCTCGCCGCGCAGATGCACGGGCAGGACCGCGCCGACGCGGCGTCCGTCGGCGCGCGACAGGGCGTCGGCCAGGGCGGCGGGCGTCATCAGGCCGCTGTCGGGATCGACGTCGGCGAAGGCGACCTCGGCGCCGGTGTGGCGCACGGCGTTGGCGGTGGCCAGAAAGGTGATGGACGGCACGATGCAGACATCGCCCTTGCCGACCCCGTGCGCCAGGAGGGCGAGGTGCAGGGCTGCGGTGCCGCTGTTGCAGACCACGGCGTGTTCCGCGCCGACGACATCGGCGAACGCCCGCTCGAATGCGGCGACCATCGGCCCGGTGGTCAGGAAGTCGGATCGCAGCACCGCCGTGACGGCGGCGATGTCGTCCTCGTCGACCGATTGGCGGCCGTAGGGAAGCATCAGGCTGCTTTCGTTTCCAACATGGCCAGCAGATCGGCGCCGCTGAGCCATTCGTCGTTGCTGTCGCTGGCGTAGGAGAAGCCTTCCTCCGGCGCTGGGCCCTTGAGCGGCTCGCGCTTGTATTCGGCGAAGGCCGGTTCGATGGCGTAGCGGTCGCCGAGATCGACGGTGGTGCGCGCGTCGTCGACGCTGATCATCATCTCATGCAGCTTCTCGCCAGGCCGGATACCGACCAGGTCCAGCTTCGCCTCCGGCGCCATGGCGCGCGCCAGATCGACAACCCGCATGGACGGAATCTTCGGCACGAAAATCTCGCCCCCGCGCATCACATCGAGCGAGGAGAGGACGAAATCGACGCCCTGGTCGAGCGTGATCCAGAACCGCGTCATGCGGTCGTCGGTGATCGGCAGGGACGTCGCGCCGCGGTCGAGCAGGCGGCGGAAGAACGGCGCCACGCTGCCGCGGCTACCGACCACATTGCCGTAGCGCACGACACTGAACCGCGTGCCGATATCGCCGGACAGGTTGTTGGCGGCGACGAAGGTCTTGTCGGACGCCAGTTTTGTCGCGCCGTACAGGTTGACCGGGTTGCAGGCCTTGTCGGTGCTTAAGGCCACCACCTTCTTCACGTGGTTGGACAGGCTGGCCCAGACCACATTTTCCGCCCCCAGCACATTGGTGTGGATGCATTCGGACGGGTTGTATTCCGCCGCCGGCACCTGTTTCAGCGCCGCGGCGTGGATGACGATGTCGATTCCGCGCATGGCCAGGGTCATCCGCTCGCGGTCGCGCACGTCGCCGAGGAAGAAGCGCATGACCGACAGGGTCTCGCGGTCGAACCGCTCGGCAAGGTCGATCTGCATCTCGCTCTGCTTCAGCTCGTCGCGCGAATAGACCACCACCCGGCGAGGCTTGGCCTGGGTCAGCAGGGCTTCGATGAAGCGGCGGCCGAACGAGCCGGTGCCGCCGGTGACCAGCACGGCCTTGCCGTCCAGGTCGAGCGATTGGGGGGAAAAACGGGCCAAGGCTTGCAATGATTCCGTGTGGGTTCGCTCAGAGTGTCGGCGCAACGTGGTAAACGGCTCGTCAACCCTCGTTCGGCATGATGGCGGCATGATGATCGCCCGCCTCGCCCTCGCCCTGCTGCTCGCCTGCGCCGTCCCGGCTATTTCGGGCGCCAACGAGGCCCCCAAGGCGCCGGCCACCACGGGGCGCTACCTGACCTTTCCCGGCGTCACCGCCTCGATCTTCCGCACCAGCCAGCGGCGCGGGGTGCTGGCCATGGACGCCTCGCTCAATATTCCCGACGCCGCCCTGCGCACCCGGGCCACCAGCCTCAACCCGCGCCTGCGCGCCGCCTATGCCCAGTCGCTGATGGTCTATGCCGCCGGGGTTCCCCCCGGCCGGCCGCTCGACCCGAGCTATCTGAGCCACGAGATGCAGCGCCAGACCGACCTGGTGCTGGGCAAGAGCGGGGCGAAGTTCCTGATCGGCTCCCTGCTCGTCAACTAGCCGTCCGCTTGGCTAGGGTGCGCCCATGAGCATCCGCCACGCCCCCTATGAGGACGACGCGGTCTTCGAGATCGGCCTGAGGCCCATTGAGGATGAGGCCGGCTGGCTGGAGGGCGGCGAGGACGCGCCGCGCAAGGACGCCCTGTTCGCCGCCGCGCCGGAGGCTGTCTGGGGTGAACTCGAGGGCTCGCGGCCCGGCCAGGCCGAGGCGGCGGAGATGGTGCGCCGCGCGGCGGGCGGGATTCTCGCGCCCGGTCTGCCGCCGCTTCTGGCCGCCGCCCGGCTGGTTTCCGACGACCTGGTGCTGATGGAGCGCGCCGAGGGCCACTGGCGGGTCAGCGCCTTGAGCCTGTGCAGCGGCACTTTCTTCACCGCCCAGGACGCGCTGGGAAAGTCGCTGGACGCCCTGCACGCCCCGGCCGCGCCCGGCATCACCCCGGCCCTGATGGAGCGCACCCGCCGCATCTTCGACCACATCCCGGCCGGCAAGATCGTGCAGCGGCGAAACTGGACCGTGGTCAGCAGCGACGCCCTGCATCTGCCCGACCCGGCGCCGATGCGGGCCTTGATCGCCGCCATCGACCCGGCGCGGGCCGGGGACGAACTGCTGATCCGGGTCGAGCGCCAGACCCTGCGGCGGCTTCCTCTCACCGGCGGGGTGCTGTTCACGATCCGCGTCTGGCTACACCCGTTGAGCGACCTGAAAGCCGATCCGGTGCGGCTTGCCGCCTTCGCCGCCGCCTGGCGCGGGGCCGATCCCGCCTTCCGCGCCTACAAGCAACTCCACCTCTACGACGCCCTGGTGGACGCCTTCTTTCGCCAAGCGGTTGAAACTCAAGGTTAACACGGCGTTTTCCACACGCCCCGGGTGAATGCCAGCGCAAGGCCGCGCCGCGCCTGTTTTCGTCCGATCCATGAAAATGCGCGCGATCGCCATCAGCCTCGTCGCCGTCCTGTGGACCGGCGCGGCGCAAGCGTCGGTTCTCGGCCAGGTCGCCGGCGCCGTGGCGGTGACGGTGGTCTCGTCGGCCATCGCCAAACGGCGGGCGCCGAAAATCGCCACCTGCACCCTGTACGATAAGGCGGGCAACCCGGTCACCGTCTCCTGCCCCGCCGATGTGGCGGCGGCCAACGCCGCGCCGCCGACCGCGCCCGCGCCGGCTCCGGTCGCCGTGGCGGCCGCACCCCTGCCGCCGCTGCAGGGCGTGCGTCATGCCGTGGCCGTCGGCCCCGGCGCGCCCCCGGCCTCGGTCCAGGCGGGCGGTGGGGTCATTTCGACCACCTATCTCTCCGGCGGCCTGCCCGAAGCGCGCTGCATCAAATGCGTCGTGGAACAGCCCGCGCCACCGCCTCCACCGCCTGTGGTCTACGCGCCGCCGCCGCCGCCGGTGCATTATGCCCCGCCGCCGGTCTATGCGACGCCGGTCGTCGACGACTGCCGCTGCGAGCATCGCGAATACCGCGACGAGCGGGTCTATCAGCCGCGCAACGTCGCCTCCTTCCTGAGCGTGTCGGACGAAACCTCCGTCGAAACCAGTTACCGCCGCCTGGGCGTGGTCGACTCCTACGAGGTCTATGACTCCGCCAGCCACTACGACACCGGCCTCCAGCACGGCGCCGCACGCGGCTATGTCGGCGGGCTTTCCGGCGGCGTCGGCTATGGCTTCGAGGGCGGCTACGCCCATGGCGGCGGCGTCGGCATGCATCCATACGGCGCGGTCGGCGCGGGCGGCTATGCCGGGGGCGGAAACCCTTACCGGGCGCGGGTCGCGGGCCGCGATCCGAACGGATTTCTGACCTGGCCGGGAAAAAGGTGAGAAAACTTCATGCTGCGGCGTCTTGCCCGCTATCGCTGGAGCTAGTTTAACCTTTTGTTAATGGCGTGAAGCTTACCCGTCGGTGGGGGAATGCACCGAAACGGGACGTCTGGGGGAAGTAACATGCGTACGTCGAACAAGCCGCTCTTCAAGGCCTACGAGATCGTGGCCATCCTGGCCTTCGCCATGGCGGCCATCGCCGTGGCCAGTCTGAAGCTGGTCTACTAGGAACCCTAAGCCCGGCGTCGCCGGGCTTTTTTGGGAACAGGACCGCCCCGCTCGCGCGTTACCCATCCTTGAGTTGGGATAACCGCCGTTGCTGACCAAGCCCTCTTCCCCCGAAGCTCTGCGCGCGCGCCTCTCCGCGCGGGCCAAGGCCGCGCAGGCGGCCCTGATGCAGGATCTGCGCGCCACGCCGACCTGGGTGCGCTGGGCCTTCGGCTCCTGGCTGGCGCTCTGCGTGCTGGTGGTGCTGTTCCTGCTGATCTTCGACTGGAACTGGGCCCGCGGCCCCATCTCGCGTCTCGCCTCGGCCCAGCTGAACCGCACGGTGCGCATCGACGGCGACCTGGACGTCCATCCCTGGTCGTTCAGCCCCAGGGCCGAGATCGGCGGCCTGAAGATCGCCCAGCCCGCCTGGGCCGGCGATGGCCAGATGGCCACGGCCCACCGGGTGGCGGTGCAGATCAAGGTGCTGCCGCTGCTGCGCGGCCAGGTGATCCTGCCGATGCTGCGGATCGACCAGCCCAATGTGGCCATGCTGCGCGAAGCCTCGGGGCGGGCCAACTGGACCTTCGGCGACCCCGACAAGCCCAAAAAGCCCTTCAAACTGCCGGCGATCCAGCACTTCGTCATCAACGACGGCCAGCTGCGGCTGGACGACAAGGTCAGGAAGATGACCTTCACCGGCCGCATCACCTCTAACGAACAGGCCACGGGCGACGGACGCGGCAAGTTCGAGCTGAAGGGCGACGGAACCCTGAATGGGGCCAGGTTCCTGGCCCTGGTCACCGGCGGGCCGCTGTTGAACATCTCGCCCGACCGGCCCTATCCGATCAGCGCCGACGTGAGCGCCGGGACCACCCACATCGTCGCCAAGGGCCAGATCGACAAGCCGTTCGACCTCGCCCGCCTGGGCGGCACGGTCGACCTGAGCGGCAGCGACCTGAACAACCTCTACTACCTGACCGGCCTGTCGCTTCCCAACACCCCGCCCTACCGGGTGACCGGGACCCTGCGGCGCGACGGCCAGACCTACGACTTCAACCGCTTTAACGGCCGGGTCGGCGACAGCGACATCGGCGGCGACCTGAAGGTTCAGACCGGCGGGGAGCGCCCACTGCTGACCGGGGCGATTGTCTCCAAGCGGCTCGACTTCGACGACCTGAGCAGCATCTTCGGCGCGGCCCCGGCCACCGGACGCGGCGAGACCGCCAGCGCCGGCCAGAAGGTCGAGGCCGGCCAGCGCGCCGCCGGCGGCCGCCTGCTGCCCGACGCCACCCTGCAGGTCGACCGCATCCGCGCCATGGACGCCGACGTCACCTACCGCGCCCAGACAGTGAACGCGCCGGGCCCGCCGCTGCGCAAGGTGGCGGTGGACGTCGACCTCAAAGCCGGGGTGCTGAACCTCGACCCGGTCTCCTTCACTTTCTCGCGCGGCGACCTGGCCGGGAAGGTGAAGCTCGACGCCAGCGGCCCGACGCCCAAGACCAACGTCGACTTGCGCCTGAGCAACGGGCGGCTGGAGGACTTCGTCACCATCCGCAACGAGGGCCGGCCGGCCATCGAGGGCCTGATCGCCGCCCGCGCGGTGCTGACCGGCACGGGCAATTCGGTGCACCGGGCCGCCTCGTCCAGCAACGGGAACATCACGGTGGTGATCCCCAAGGGCCAGATCCGCCAGGCGTTCGCCGAGCTGCTGGGCATCAACGCCTCCAAGGCCCTGATCCTGCTGCTCAAAGACAGCAACAAGGAAACCTCGCTGCGCTGCGCCGTGGCCGACTTCAAGGTCGTGAACGGAGTGCTGCGGGCGGAGAAGGTGGTGTTCGACACCGGGGTGGTGCTGGCCACCGGTTCGGGCACCGTCGACCTGGAGACCGAGCGCATGGACCTGCGCATCGAGGGCGAAACCAAGAAGACCCGCCTGGTGCGGCTGTGGGCGCCGATCACCCTGAAAGGCCCCTTGACCAAGCCCGCCATCGGGGTCGAGACCGGCAAGGTGGTGGCCCAGGGCGGTTTGGGCTTGGCGCTGGGCTCCTTGCTCAGCCCGATCGCCGCCATCCTGCCCTTCGTCGATCCGGGCCTGGGCAAGAACGCCGACTGCGTGAGCCTGATGAACGAGGCCCGCAGCAATCCGGCGCCGGTGCGCACGGCCGCGACCACGCCGGCGGTGGTGAAGAAGTAATTTCATCGTCACCCTCGGGCTTGTCCCGAGGGCCCATCGCTCCGCACCACGACAGGGGATGACGGGCCGCCCTGCCGCAGCTTCACCACATCCAATCCAGCGTCTGAACCATGGGTCCTCGGGACAAGCCCGAGGATGACGGCCGGGGGGGGGCTAGCCGAAAGCGTAGGCGTCCATGTGCAGGATGCCGAAGGTGGTGCTGCGGTGCAGCCGCCTTGGTTTGCCGCCCGCGCCCAGAGCCACGAACAGCGGCAGGAAGTGCTCCTCGGTCGGGTGGTTGTGCGCGGCCTCGGGGGCGATGTCGCGATAGGCGACGAGGTGCTCGGTCCGGCCCTCGACCAGAGCCGCGTCGGCCCAGTCGGCGAATTTCAGCACCCACTCGGGCTCGGGGTAATCCTCGGTCTGGCCGCGGAAGTAGCTGAGGTTGTGGGTCCAGCTGCCGGAGCCGACGATCAGCACCCCCTCGTCGCGCAACGGCGCCAGGGCCCTGCCGAGATCGATGTGGTGCTGTGGCCCAAGCCGCGTCTGGATCGACAGCTGGATCACCGGGATATCCGCCTCCGGCCAGGCCAGGTTCAGCGGCACCCAGGCGCCGTGGTCTAGCCCCCGCCCGACGTCCAGCGACGCCTGCATGCCCGCCTCCGCCAACAGGCCGGCCGCCCGCAGCGCCAGCACCGGATCGCCCGGCGCGTCGTAGCGCAGCTCGTACAGCGGCGCCGGAAAGCCGCGAAAATCGTGGATGGTGTCGTTGACCGGCATGGCCGACAGATGCGGCGACAATCGCTCCCAGTGCGCCGAGGCGACGATGATCGCGCGCGGGCGCTGCGGCAACAGGTCCGGCAGGCGTTTTAGGAAATCCGCCGCCGGGGCGCGGCTGAGCGCCAGGGTCGGGGCGCCGTGCGACAGGAACAGGGAGGGAAGCATCCCTCCTATTTAGGAAGCGGCGCCGTCCCGAGAAAGGCCAGGTCGGACTTGGGCCCGTCGTTGCGCCTGCCCGTCAGGCCGATCCAGAAGTGCAGGTAGTCGCGCAGCATGTCGCGCGGCACGAGGAAGCCGTGGCGGTAGGGCGTGTCGACGCCGATGGGCAGGCCCTTCTCACCCACATCGTACCAGGTGCCGAACAGCCGGTCCCACACCGGGGCCATGGCGAAGTGGCCGGTAGGGGTGCTCATGTCGAGCTTGTGGTGCAGGCGGTGGTGGTGCGGCGACTGCACCAGCCAGCGGCCGACCCAGCCCCAGTCGGACGTGATCTTGGAGTGGATCACGAAGCCGATGCAGACCACCACCACATTGACGTAGATCATCACGTCCGCCGGGGCGCCCAGCGCCGCCATGGGGAAGTTGATGACGAAGATCGCCGTGAAGGCCGCCGGGTGCTGGCGCACCGAGGTCAGGACCGCGAAGTCCTCCGCGGAGTGGTGATAGCGGTGCAGCGGCCAGAACCGGCGCGTGTGGTCGGTGCGGTGAGTCCAATAGTCGAAGAAGGTGTAGACGAAGAAGAACACGACGATCTGCAGCGGCAGCGGCAGGAACGCCGTCCCCGACGCCAGGGAGACGCCGGTCGTGCGGGTCAGCCAGTCGTGCAGCCAGGCCCCCGAGACCATGGCGGCGCCCAGGGTCAGCAGCCGGCCGACGACATCCAGCACATGCGCCTGGCCGAGCAGGAACACCGCCAGGTCGGTCTTGGTCGAGGGGGTGCGGTCGAGCAGCAGCTGCCGCGCCGAGCTCTTGGCCCAGCCCACCACCGCCACCTCGATCCACAGGGCGGTGGGCAGCAGCATGAAGATCAGGAAGGCGTTGTTGAGCTGCTCATGCACCGAATCCGTGTCGAGCGTCCTGCCCAGCACGGTGAGGGAGATCGAGGCTGGGAAGACCCGCAGCACGGCCCACCAGGCGCCGCCCATCAGGGCCGCATAGGCGAGGAAGGCGGCCAGGGCGATCAGGCGGCCGGAAAACGCGCTCGGCGGCCGGCGCGGCGCCTCAGAGACACCCAGCGCGTTGTCGAGCTCGAAAGCCTGGCTCAAGAAGTCTGCTCCGCGTTCTGCGACCTAGGTTCACGGAACGGGATAGCGGACCGGGGTGAATCGGCGGTGAATCGCAAGGAAATGGCGCTTTACACACTCTCATCGAGCGGCATGGCCAAGGGGCTTACGGCAGGAGCGCCAATCCAGCGAGGTAGTTGGAGATAAACGCTGTAGTCAGGGCTGTCAGTTCAGCTTCGAGCATTGGATGGTTTCCTTCCGAAGTTACCGCGACAATCGCGGTGATCAGGGTGAAAAGAAACGCGAGGGCAACGCCTATGCTTGTTTGCAGTCCTTGAATTGGCGACTTGCTCGGTCGCGGTTTCGCCGCTGCCGTAAGCCTCTTGGTGACCTCAATTTGGGGATCAGACGGCCCGTCCGCAAGGGTGACATCACAACATCGCCAGGCGAGGCGACTTGCAAGAAGTTGAGGCCCCAAGCGTTAAAAACGGCGACATTCAGGACTGCTCCTAAGCCAAAGCTCAGGACAGAAGCCCCCGACGCAAGTGGACCGTAAAACGCCACCCACTCACTTAATCTTGAGCGCAAATTCTCGCGTCGGAAGGATTGGGTCTACCAACTAAATACCCAAAAAATTTGAAGAATTGATCATCGTTGGCCGCCTCCATCGTCCAGAAACAGCTTTGTCATCAGCAGAGTCGTCGGTGGAGCAGTCCCATAGAGCGCACGCCCTATGTGATTGCCAAGTTCGGCTTCGACAGAAAATTTGGCGCACCCGACACGATTCGAACGTGTGACCTTTGCCTTCGGAGGGCGCAATACGATTAGCAAACGTCAAGGATTTCAATAACTTAAAGACAATTCAGAGAGTGTGTGCATCTTTTGCAACATTCC